>CAXGCE010000008.1:0-16495 GCA_964007795.1 uncultured Alphaproteobacteria bacterium
GCGGGAAAATTAAGATTGCCAGATTCACTCGTAGCGACGGTAACTTTGCGAGGCTTCCGTCGGAGTGAATGTTTTTAGAACCGCAGTTCGGATAGAAACAGAACGTGATTTTATGGCGACTGTTGGACGCACGCTTCAGCAATCAAACAAGGCCCTCTTTTTTCACATCAGCGAAATCAAAGGTGGTCGCAACTCCAAAAGTGCTGCTCGGCCTATTTCGATAATTTAGCCGGTAGCGAAGAGACCCTTTTAAAACTCGCGAAGACAGATGATTTTAAGTTGGCCACAGGCACGTGTGGCCGTGCGTGTTCCCAATTAGCCCCTCTATCATTATTCTGCCGCTTGTGCCATCTCGGGTGGTTTGGACTGGCCCATCCACTTCTGGAAGATCGGCGTTTTCGGCGGGTCGATGGAAGTATCCGCCTTGCAGCGCGCCTTCAATTCCTCAATGGTGCCGCCAAAATCAAAAACTTCCACATTGGCCCGTTCTGCGTCCATCCGTCGCCGCAGTTCTTCGGTACCACGTTGATCTACAGCGCAATCGGAGCCGAGGACCACGCCGTACCGTTTCGCGCCCTCAATGGTTATCAGACCGCGCAGGGCGTCCAACGAAACTTGGGCCGCATCACGCTGTAACGGGTCTCCCCAACCACCACCGCCCCAGGTGTTAAAGTAAAGGGTGTCACCGGCTTCGACCTTGATGCGGTCGCACTTGGATTCCATCCATTTGTTGGTGCCATCGGCCCGCACCATCAATTTGGTGCTGCGGGCGCCTGGTAGGCCGCCGTTGACGCCCCAGGGATGGGTCAGCCAGCGGTCATCGTGAATGGAAATGTTGCCTGGCTCCAAGAATTGATAGCCCATGGATAATCCATTTCCACCGCGATGCAGGCCGGGACCGCCACTGTCGGCAATTGTCTCGTACTGTACGATGCGAAGAGGGAAATAGGCCTCAAGGAATTCGTTCGGGACGTTGGTAAAGGCGGGCCACAGGGAGTGACCGTCGGCGCCATCACCCGCGGGCCGGCCTGGAATGCCTCCGAAGCCTATCTGGTACAGCTGATACCATTCGCCGTTCTTGTCGTAGCCTGAATACATGAAATGAGGACTGTCCGAGAAGCCGGCGGCGCACAGCGCATCCGGTGAACCCTGGCCCAGCAGGCCGCTCATGATATCGAAGATGCGGCCTAGAAGATGGGTGCGGCAACTTAGTGCCGCGGGCCGGATTGGTTTGAGGATCGTGCCGCGCGGTATGCGGACGTCCACCAGGTCGTAAAAGCCGTCGTTAAACAAAATTTGCGGGTCGAAAAGATTGATGAAAAATGCGCCTAGGAACATTTTGAACATCTCTTCATTCAGCAAGAAGTTCACGGAACTGATGGATTGCGGGTCGGTACCCTCGAAGTCAAAGATCGCCATATCCCCTTCGCGCCACAGGGTGCAGGCGATCTTGTAAGGGCCCATGCCCACGCCGTCGTCGTCGATATAGTCCTCGAAATACTGTTTTGTTTCGGGGATCACCTGTTTCAAGATGGCCCCCATGGCTCGTTTGTTACGTTCCAGCATTTCGTCCATGGCGGCAACAAATTCATCCACGCCGAAGCGCTCGCAGTTCTCAACAACGCGGCGCTCCGCCATCCGCAGGGCGGCGATGATGGCGTTGAAGTCAGAGCGGTTCCAATCTGGCAGTCGGCAGTTGCGTAGAATCAACTCCAGCATTTCTTCGTTCAACTGACCCTTGCGGAAGATCTTGACAGGCGGGATTTGCACCCCTTCCTCGAACAATTGCGCCGCGTCGGTGGGCAGGCTGCCTGGCACTTTACCGCCAATATCAGTCATGTGACCGAACATAGCGCCCCAGGCCACTATCCGGCCGTCAATATAAACAGGCATCATTGTTAGCCAGTCGTTCAGGTGACTGACGGCGCCGTTGCAAGAATAGGGGTCGTTGGTTAGGAAAACGTCGCCCTCTTCTATGGTGCCGTCATAACCTTCCTGAAAACCGTGGAAAAATGACCCGAACTGGCCGACAACCATCTTGCCCGCCGGATTGGCGATCATGGGAAAAGCGTCGTGCTGTTCGCGAATTCCCGGTGACATGGCGGTGCGGAACAGCACCGCATCCATTTCATCGCGTGCGTTCCGCAAGGCGTTTTCCACTATGTCTAGGGTAATGGGATCAATTTCAACTGAGCGGAATGGCGTATTGTTGGTTTGGATAATCCTGGATGGCATTGGTTTATCCTTTCGGTCGGATTAGCAGGTTGCCCACGGCATCAACTTCCGCCTCGTGGTCGGGCAAGATCATTGTCGTGGCGTCCATTTCGGTGACGACAGCGGGGCCAGAAATGCAATTCCCAGCTTGCAGTTTAGCGCGATCGTAAATCTTGGCGGGTTGCTCTCGGCCAGTCACGTATATCGTAGTTTCTAGATATGTAGCTGCGGAGGCGTCAGGTCCACCCTGGGGAAGGCTCTCAGCCTGGGCGGCACTTTCCCGCCCCTGGACCAGAGCACGCAGATTATAGAGCTCGTGTCCACCTTCCAGGCAGAAAGTAAACATCTGCTCGTGAATGGCGTTGAACCGGTTACCGACCTCTGGCAATCCGGCACGACCAAAGTCTTCGGGAGAAATATCTACTGTAAGTTGCATGCCCTGACCCGCATAGCGCAGATCGATCTGGTACAGTGCTGTTTGGTCTGACCGGACTACGCCCTCGCTGTCCAATGTCGCTGCTGCCTGTTCCGCCAATTCCTCCAGGATGCCTTGAACCTCGCCGTCCGATGTCTCCTCGAACCGGCGCACGAATGTACGTGAGGCCTCATCGCGCACCCGCGTCGTGGCGTCGCCATAGGCGCACAAAACGCCTGGTCCCGGCGGAATGAGAACTGGCCAGCTTCCCATCAGCTTTCCAAGAGCATTAGCGTGTAACGGCCCCGCCCCGCCAAAACCGACCAACGCAAAATCGCGCGGATCATACCCTTGTTCCACGGATACTAGCCGTAGGGCACCGAACATATTCTCGTTAACGATATTGATGATGCCTTCGGCTGTTTCCTTCACGCCCAGACCCATGGCGTTTGCCACAGTGCCGATAGCCCGTTCTGCGGCAGCATAGTCAAGCTGCATGTCGCCGCCTAATTTGGCGTCCGAGGGCAAATATCCCAAGACAACGTTGGCGTCGGTCACCGTGGGTTGATCCCCGCCCTTACCGTAAGCGGCGGGACCAGGCTCGGCGCCCGCACTCTGTGGGCCTACGCGCAGCGCCTTTGTTAGTTCCGGCACATAGGCGATCGAGCCGCCTCCTGCTCCGACAGAGCGCACGTCGATAGATGAGGCGCGAACGGTGACGTCTGCCACACGGGTTTCCCGCCGGGTCCGAGCGACGCCGTCTTCGATCAAGGCGACGTCCGTCGAAGTGCCGCCCATATCGAATGTCAACAGGTTCTCGTATCCAGCCTGTTTGGCGATCCAGATGGCGCCGGAGACGCCCCCAGCTGGCCCGCTCATCAGAAGATTGACGGGCGCCGCCTTGGCTACATCGGCTGAGGCCAAACCGCCGTCGGAACGTAGAATATTCAATTGTACGCCATTCATGCGGCGGTTCAGTTCGGTCTCCAGGTTTTCAATATATTTCGATACAACCGGACGGATGTAGGAATTAACCACCGTGGTCTCCGCCCGCTCGTATTCGTACATCTCGGGTATCACTTCCGATGATATAGAGACAGATACCCCCGGCATTATGCGCTCTGCAATATTCCGGATGCGTTGCTCATGTTCTCCGTTGGCATAGGCATTGATCAGAGAGATTGTCAGGGCTTCGACACCACTCCCTTTCAATTTTTCTATTTCGTCAGCGATAGCGTTCTCGTCCAATGGCTCGACAATCTCGCCCAAGGCGCTGATGCGTTCATTCGCTTCTATAGTTAACTCCAAAGGAGCCAGTGGATCGCTCTTGTTGAAGATCACCCAGCCACCCAGGCCACCAGGCACGTAAGAGCGTGCAATCTGAAGCACCTGTTTGTAGCCTTTGGTTGTAATCAGACCGACTTTGGCTCCGCTTCCAGTCAGAACCGTATTGGTCGCCACAGTGGTGCCGTGCATAACTCGGCTCACGGCTGAGGGCTCTATGCCTGCCTCCTGGCAGATTCTCTCGATACCATTCAGGACGCCCTGAGAGGAATCATCCGGTGTGGAGGGCACCTTTGCTGTGAAAGCGTGACCGCTACCTTCATCGATCAGCAACAGGTCTGTGAACGTGCCGCCAACGTCGACACCCAATCGGTAACCTCCACTCGACGATACCTGCCGAGGTCGGGATGCCGGCCGAGATACAGGTGCCGGCGCAGAGGGCGTTGGCGTCGTGCGCGCCTCCAGTGGCATTTCTTGCCGTGCAGTAGGAGGTGCCGGATTGCGTGTTGCTGGCGGCGGAGCGTAGGCCGGCGCATTGGGTGGGGAAATTTGCGGCGGTGCGATTGTTGGAGTGGGGGCGATTGCGGGTGGCGGCGCGATGACTGGCGGTTGCGAATAACGGGACGCGGGCGTGGCCGTGCTGCCATTTCCATCGGATGTTCCGTTTGACGGGCGTCCTCGCAAGCGATCTTCCAAAGTCCCAAGATCCTGTTTCAAATCCGATAATTGTTCGGAGAACCAATTACTAGAGCCTTTGCTGTCATTCGCCATCTGACATTCCTTCTTCGCCTGCACGCAAGTGCACTACCGCCCGAAGGTGGCAGTGTAATACGATCCCCTGTTAATAAACTAGGTTTTGAATAGGCTTGGGCCGGGTTCTTTGTGTTGCCGCTTTATCCGGCCGCGAAACGGGCTTTCATCTGGCATTGTGACTGGTCCACCTTCTTCGTAGTAGGGTTTGTCGCCAATGATGGTTACCCGCTCAACAATACGATTGTGGGGCCAATAATCAGAGGTCGCGTAATGTTGGCAGGCCCGATTGTCCCAAAAGGCGATGGAGTTCTTTGCCCAACGGAACCGGCATTGGTATTCGGGATAGTTAGCCTGTTGGTACAGGATTGCTAAAATGGCGTCGCTTTCAGCTTTGTCCATGCCGATGATATATTTTGTAAATGCCGAATTGACATAGATACCCTTGCGGCCGGTTTCTGGATGAGTGCGGATTACGGGATGTTCCGGGTTTGGGTAGGTCTCATCGAATTCCGCGATCTGTTGTTCTGATGCGCCACGCGCCCGCATACGGACCCGAAAACCTTCAAAGTCATGGACGGCATTTTTACCTTCAACTTTCTCTCGAACCGCTTCGGGTAGATTTTCGAATGCAGCATACATGTCGGAGAAGAGTGTATCGCCACCAATTGGTGGGCTTTCCAAACAGCGTAAAATCGATCCTAAGGACGGTTCTAGCCGCCAAGTGACATCTGAATGCCAACCATTTTCCTGGCCTGGTCGGTCCTTATCGTGGGTAATGGCCAGAACCTCCGGATAGCCCTCTTTATGTGGGGCAAAGGGATGAACCTCCAAATCACCAAAATTCCGCGCAAACTCCAGGTGCTGTTCTGTGGTGATGTCCTGGTTCCGGAAAAACAATACTTTGCGATCCAGTAGCGCTGTGCGCAAGGCCTCGACCTGTTCATCAGTCAAGGCTTCGCGAAGGTCGATGCCGTTGACCTCGCCGCCGATCGTCACCGAATAATGTGTGATTCCGAAAGACCGGCTGTCGACGGATGTTTCGATGGCGTTCAGGCTCATGGAACGGTACCTATGGCTTTGTGAATTATGAGCGCGCAGCTTAGCGGACGGGGTCGGGAATTGCCATGCTGGGACGATACAATATCGAGGATGATGCGGCGCGGGCATTTGCCGTGCTGAAGGACGGCGGTATAGCAATCCTGCCCATGGATGTCGGGTATTCTCTGATCGGCGGCTCTGAAGTGGCTCTGGACTTAATTTTCCGGACAAAGGGCCGTGCCAGCGACAAGCTCAATGCCATGGTTGGCAATCAGGCAATCCACGAGGCCATTCAAAAAGTTGATCAAAGAGCTCATGACGTGATTCAGGCCTTGACGGCCGATGCGGGTTTACCTCTCGGCGTGATAGCGCCGTGCGACCTTTCTCATCCGATACTGAACGTCATCGATATGGAAGGCAGCAATAAGGATGGTACCATCGCGCTGCTGATGAATGCCGGCAGCTTTCACGATGCCATCAGCCGATTGAGCCTGGAACATGGGCATCCGCTATTCGGGTCATCAGCTAATCGCTCTCTGCAAGGCACGAAATTCCGAGTCGAGGATATCGAATCCGAAATTTTGGCCATCGCCGACATAGTCATCGACCATGGCTTGAGGAAGTATCACCCTTATGGCGCGTCATCGACCTTATTAGATGTTATGAACATGGCCGTAATTCGCCAGGGCGCCTGTTTTGAGCTGATCGTTGATATACTTCGCCGCCGCTTTGACATCGCCCTGACCCTACCGGCGCCAACCATTCACTAGGCTAAGCAATTTCTAATAGGGTCTAGCTGCGCCAGAAGCCTTCCTTGTCGATATGGTGCAGAGCGTCCATTTCGGCCTGTGTCGGTAGGGTTGTTTCCTCTATTTCTGGCATTAGCCTGAGGTCCCAGCCGGTATTCTGGATCACTTCTTCGGCTGTGTGACCTGGATGGACCGAGGCCAGGTGAAATTCGTTATTTGGGCCATAGGGACGCAGAATAGCTCGATCGGTGATAATTACGGCGGGGCCTGCGCCAGGTAGTCCAGCTTTTTTCCGTGCGTCACCGCCGTCCAAATAGCCGGGCGAAGTGATATAATCTACCTTCTCCACCAGGCGATGTTTTTGGTGGTTGATGATGATGATTAGGCGTTCCGCCATAGAGGCGATGTCCGGAGCGCCGCCGGAGCCGGGCAGTTTGACCTTTGGGTTGTCCAGATCACCGATATACGAAGTATTGATATTCCCGTACTTGTCTACCTCGGCGCCACCGATAAAGCCGGCGTGAACTCGCCCACCGCTAAGTAAGCCCATGATCTGGATCAGGCCCGTGGTCCAGGCTGCACCCAATTGATTGGGGCCATCGCACATGGTGTAGAGCATGCCGTCCGCCGGCTCGTAACGGGCGACGCCGCTTTCAAATAATCCGACTGCGTTCGGTGCATGGGTCAACCGAGCGACGCCATAGGCCGTTATGGGCAGGCGCATGCCCACGAAGATGCGTTCACCATCGGCGATCTGACGGGCGGCGGCGATAATCATCAATTCCTGTGTGGAATAATCATGGGACATAAGATCACTCCGTTGCATAGTTGGCGGGAGCAGATGGGGCATCGCTTAGAACGCGCAGCTCTTCCAGCTCGCCACCTAGTTTTGTGCGGTAGGCCTCATGATCGGAGACGTCCCGTATCCACTCACCGCACCAGCGTTCGAAGCCTTCAGGGTCTCGAGTTTCTTGGTGGTAGTGTTGGAAAAAGGCATTGTCCCGCCGCCAGCGGCCAATTAGGGGCGCTGGGTGGCAGGCGGCTGGCACGTGACAAACAGCATCTACACCAAAACCGGGGATTAGCACCCGGCTGGGGTCAGATGCAATGACCTCGGGTTCCACCATTTCATCGGCCAGCACGATTATCTTGTTGGCTGCGATGGAGGCTTCCTGAGTAAGGCCCGTTGATCCCCAGATATGAGAATTTCCTGCCTTGTCGGCTCGCTGCACCACCAAAAACGCCACGTCCGGCTTTAGCGCCGGGATCAGAGCCACGGGTTCGCCGGTATAAGGATCCTCGGACAGTTTGATATCTTCGTTTGATTTGATGATGTCCGAACCCAGAATTGTTTTTACCGGGATATAGGGCAGACCATATGCGCCAGCGAAAAAAGCCATGCCGATGGTGAAGTTTGAATAATCATTGATCTTGATGGGATGGGGTAGTCCCTTTTCTGCTGCGCGCCGGTAGTTATGGCCCATGCCGCCTGAAACATTTCCCACCCACGCGCCGGTCACTTCCGTGGCACACCCCGCGCCTATCAGCATATCTGTGGAAATGTCCGAGATCGGTGCAATCATGTTCAATTCGCGGCGTCCCTGGCGGATCAACTCATGTGTCGCGGCAAAGGGCACGGCATTTTCTAGTGCCGCACCAAGTACAATTTTGCAGCCGTCCTGGACGTGGGTCGCTACCGCCTCAGCCAGGCTCATAAATTTATCGTGATTGATTGTTCCTACTCCCTAAGATTTTTCGTCCAGGGCTGCCAGGACTTTTGGCGGGGACATGGGCAGATCGTTAAGGCGCAGACCTGCCGCATCTTGGATGGCGTTGGCGACGGCGGCCATGGGCGGGACTATTGGGACTTCGCCGACGCCCCGAATGCCGTGGGGGTGATCGGCGTTTGGGATTTCCACGATGACGGTGTCGATCATGGGTAGGTCCGAGGCCACAGGCATGCGGTAATCAAGAAAACCTGGGTTTTCTAGTTGGCCAGCTTCGTCATAAATGTACTCTTCGTTAAGTGCCCAGCCAACTCCCTGGGCTACGCCACCCTGGATTTGTCCTTCTACGTAACTAGGATGAACCGCTCTGCCCGCGTCTTGCACGGCCGTGTAGCGGATAATTTCAACCCTTCCTGTTTCGGGATCTACTTCAACGTCACAGATGTGGGTGGCGAAGGCTGGGGCGGCGCCTTGGGCGTTAATCGAGACCTGACCGTTGATTGGGCCGCCCGTGGCTGTCGCCTTTGCTGCTAGGTCCGCTAGAGAAAGCGGATCGAATTCTCCGGCATTTGAGCCTGCGGGTCGAGCATTTCCATCTTCCCAAACCACCGCCTCCACGTCGATATCCCAGATCTTTGCTGCTCTTTCCCGCAGGGTTTGTTTTACCAATTCCGTGACCTTTGTAACCGCCATGCCGGCGGAGAATGTTACGCGACTGCCGCCCGTGGTAGCGCTGATGCCAATTGCATTGGTATCGCCGATCTGGGCACGAACATTTTTGTAATCGATACCCAGCATCTCAGCTGCAATATTGACCATAGAGGCGCGGCTGCCGCCAATATCCGGGTGGCCTGTGATTACAGTGACGGTGCCATCCTCGTTAATGTGCAATTGCGCGCTGGACTCCCCGCCAACATTGAACCAGAACCCGCAAGCCACACCCCGTCCCTGGTTGGGTCCGAGGGGAGCGTCGTAGTGTGGGTGGGCCTTGGCAGCCTGCAAGGTTTCCACAAACCCGATCTTTTTGAATGTGGGTCCATAGGCGGATTTGACACCTTCCGCGGCGGCGTTTTGCAGCCGGAATTCAACCGGATCTATGCCAAGTTTATCGGCCAGTTCGTCCAGGGTCGACTCAACCGCATGTGCGGCGATGGGTGAGCCAGGTGCGCGGTAGGCGTTGGATTTTGCCCGGTTCATTACCACGTCGATGCCCACGCTTTCCACGTTCTCGATATTGTAGGGTGCGAAAGCACACATCGCAGCGGGCCGTGCAGGAGCTCCGGGAAAGGCTCCAGCCTGAAAGCGGAAGACAGCTGACGCTGCTGTTATTTTGCCCTTTTTCGTGGCACCAATTTTGACCGTGTTGTAGGAACCCGATGTGGGGCCAGTCGCGCGAAAAACCTCTTCCCTGCTCATCATCATCTTGACCGGAGAACCCGATTTTCTGGCTAAGATCATGGCCAGAGGTTCCAGGTAGACAATGGTTTTGCCCCCAAATCCGCCACCGATTTCCATTGGGATTGCGTGGATATCGGCGACTGCCATGCCAGTAAGTTTTGCAGTGGCATTGCGAACCATGAAATGACCTTGACTGCTGCTCCAAATGGTAGCCTGTCCGTCCATGGCAACGCTGACCAGGCAGGCATGGGGTTCAATGTACCCCTGGTGCACTGGCTTGGTACGAAAGGTCCGTTCCACGGTAACATCTGCCGCAGCGAACCCGGCATCCAGATCACCGATCTTGAATTCAAGGTGGTTAGCGATGTTGGAAGGCGTCTCCGGCTTTGGCGTCACGCCACCCGTGAACAGGAAATCGTGCAGCACGGGAGCATCCGGCCGCATGGCTTCTTCCACATCAATCACATGGGGAAGAATTTCGTAGTCGACCTCAATCAGTGCCAAGGCCTCTTGCGCAATACGCGAGGAAGTTGCCGCTACGGCTGCTACAGCATGACCGGCATACATGACCTTGTCGCGTGCCATGATATTGCGGGAGACGTAGCGCATGTCCGCGGGGCCCACCATCAGGGGCTTGTCTAGGGGAATAATTGGCAGGTCATCACCGCTCATGACCGCCTTGACACCGGGCAGGGATGCAGCCTTGCCCAGATTGATGGATTTGATAATGGCGTGGGGATGGGGACTACGCAAAACTTTACCCCACAACATACCCGGTAGGCTATGGTCTGCACCAAAGGCGGCTCGGCCGGTGACCTTGTCTGCGCCATCAGGACGGATGGTCCGTTTGCCGATCCATTTATTGTCCATTACTTTGACGTCCATCCCCATATTTCTCCTTAATTATCCATTCCCAACCTACAGTAGCGGCATCACCCTGGTGGCAAATTCTTCCATGCGGTCCAGCATGGCGGATAAATCATTGGCCACTACGTTGATAATCATCGAGGTTGTACCCGCATCGGCGAAACGTTTGATATCCTCTGCGCGTTGTTCCGGGCTACCGGTGCAGATCAATCGGCCGCCGTCCATATGCTCCTGCTCCTGATCGGTATGGAAGGCGCAATTATAAGCCAATCCAATACTGGCAGGGTCGCGACCGGCTTCCTCCGCTAAACCATGCAGCCGTTCAACGCGGGCTTTATAGGTTTTGAGTGTATCCATACGGAATTTGGGGTTGGAGCCAAAGGGATACCAAACATCGCCTAAGGCCACTGTGCGCCGCATGGCGGGTAGGCTTTCGCCGCCAATCCAGATGGGCGGATGCGGGTTTTGCACTGGCTTCGGATCCATGCCGATTTTGTTAAACTTCACGAATTCGCCGTCAAAGGTTGGGCGCGTCTCTGTCCACACCGCCTTGATAGCAGCTATGTATTCGTTGGTGACTTTGCCGCGAGCGTCAAACGGCGGCAGACCCAATGCCTCAAACTCTTCCCGCATCCAGCCAGCGCCGCAACCGAAGTTGATACGGCCTTTGGTCAATTGATCGAGTGTGGCGAGAGATTTGGCCATGAATAGGGGGTTGCGGTGGGGCACCACGGTAACGGAGGTCAATAACGCGATCTTGTCGGTAACGCCCGCCAACCAGGACAGCAAAGTAAACTGTTCCATACATTCCACGCTGCCGCCCTCAGACCAGGGAAATTGTCCATCCTCGGAATATGGATAATCCGATGAGATCTCAGTTGGTACGACGATATGATCTGCAACGGTCAGATAGTCGTAATCCAATATCTCTGCTTTTTGCGCCAAGGTCAGAATGTCAGCGGCATTAGCAAGTGGGCCTCTGATCGGCATGCTCAGGCCAAATTTCATAGTCGCTTCCCCATTTGATTGTCTACTCAGGAATCGCAGGTTAGGCTATAGATCACAAAGGATACAAGGGGAGCCAGGGTGGTGGATGAAGTAAAATTCCGTGAGAAGATGATACAAGACGGGTATGGCGACGTTACCGTCCGGCATTTTGTACCTAATCATTGCGAACCTACCCATACACACGAATTCGGCGCATCTGTGCTGGTCCTGAACGGGAAAATAACGATAACGATGGAGGACCGTACGGTAACCTGCCAGGCTGGCGATGTCTTCGCTTTGGATGCAAATGTACCTCACGCTGAACAGGTCGGCGACGAGGGTGTGCGGTTCTTGGCCTGTAGAAATTAAGGTAGATAAACAAATGCAATTTCAAGACAAGGTAGCCGTCGTCACGGGTGGTGCGTCTGGAATTGGGGCTGCGTGCTGTCGAAATTTTTCAGAACGTGGCGCCAAGGTTGTGGTTGCTGATTTGAATGGCGAAGGTGCCAAGGCGGTCGCGGCGGAGTTCGGCGGATTGGGTGTTGCCTGTAATGTCGGCGACGAAGGGGAGGTTAATGCCCTAGTCGATGCGGCAGAAAAGACTTACGGCCCAGTTGACATTTTTTTTAATAACGCGGGCATCAATTCCGGCCGGGAGATCCTCAATACGGATCTGTCGGTTTGGCAGGATCAATGGCAGGTCAACGTCATGGCCCATGTCTACGCTGTACGTGCCGTACTGCCTGGCATGATCGAACGAGGGACTGGCTACCTGCTGCATACCGCTTCCATGGCCGGTATACTTATGTCCCACGGTAATCTGCCGTATACCGTTTCGAAACATGCTGTGGTCGGCTTGGCTGAGTATCTCTCGGTAACCCATCATCATGAAGGTATACGGGTCTCGTTACTCGCCCCCCTGGGCGTGCGTACACCCATGCTTGGTGATACCGATAAACCCTTCGCCAGGACTGCTGCGGGGCCAATTAAGGAACCAGAGGAGGTGGCGGAACAAGTGGCAACTGCGGTTGAAGAGGAGCGGTTCCTGATCCTCACCGATGAAATCGCTCAGACTTGGATGAACTATAAAACGAATGATTTGGAGCGCTGGTTGAAAGGCATGCGCCGCATGAACGATAAATTACAGAGTATGGGTGGCCGAGATCCATAGAATCTTACGTTTACAGCCACAATAAGTATCAATTTTAGCTCCATGCTGCATATTCATGCGGAACCTATGGAAGGTTTTGCAACCAGTAGCGGGAAGTCGCTTCGGCCTTAGTCCCAAGGGATTTAGCATAATTCTTCGCGCGCATGGCTAACTATAAGAACTGGTTGGTGTAGGATAATCTTAGTCTGTGAAAGGATGCCATGGCATGCAAAAGAATGGGTTGATTGCCATCGTCAAACGGGATTGTCCCACTTGCGTCATGGTGACGCCAGTACTGCAGGAAATTTTGCAGACAAATGATTTGAAAATCTATTCCCAGGACGATCCAAATTTTCCGGATGGCGTTGATGGTGTTGCCGACGACACGACGCTGGACGTTTCCTATACCTTGGATATCGAAATCGTACCGACATTAGTGCGGTTTGAAGACGGAAAGGAGATTGACCGTACCTACGGTTGGGATCGCACTGCGTGGGAAAATATTACTGCGACCACCGGCTTGGGCGCAGACCTCCCCGACTTCAAACCGGGCTGCGGCGCCCTGAACCAGGAACAGGGCCATCTGGCTGAACTGCGGATTCGTCATGGGGATACACCAATGAACTCCCGTCTGATCCCCCTGGGCGAAAATCAAGATGCTATCGAGGTGTGTTTCGAAAGGGGCTGGAGTGATGGCCTGCCCGTAGTTCCTCCTACACAGTCCAGAGTGATGGCAATGTTGGAAGGGACGACACGTTCCGCAGATGAGAATTTGGGTCTGATGCCCTCGAACCTGGACGTCTGTACGGTAGAAAAAGTTGCCATCAACGCGGTTATGGCCGGTTGCCGACCTGAGTATTTACCTGTTGTGCTGGCGGCGATCGAGGCAGTTTTGGATGAGGATTATTGCCTACATGGCACCCTTGCGACCACGCGGTTTGTTGGCCCCGTGGTCATCGTAAATGGTCCCATTGCCCAGCACATCGGTATGAACGGCAAGGGGAATGCCCTGGGCCAAGGTAACCGCGCCAACGCCACAATTGGCCGCGCTGTGCAATTGGCGATCCGAAATATCGGCGGTGGGAAGCCTCAGGGCGTGGACCGGGCTACTTTGGGCAACCCCGGAAAGTTGAGTTATTGTTTTTGCGAAGACGAAGAAGGTTCCTCATGGGAACCGTTGACAATAGATCGTGGCCTTCCGGCTGGCACAAATGCCGTCACCGTCTTTGCGGGCTATGGCCTACAAGGCGTGATTGATGACAAGGCCCGTTCGCCTGAAGAACTTGTGCAAACCTTGGCCACAAGTTTGCATGCGGTTGATAACATTCACAAAATTCCCGGTCCTGACTGTCTGCTGGTGGTCTGCCCTGAGCATGAACGCACTCTCATTGAAGGTGGTTGGGACAAGGCGCGTCTTCACGGCGAACTTATGGATCGTATGCAGCTGCCTGCGGAGGCTGTCATGCGCGGTGCGCACGGCATGGCGGAAGGCGTTAAGCCCGAACTAGCGGGTCAGATGGTGTCGAAGCTTTTGCCGTCGGGCCTACTGATCGTACGCGCGGGTGGTGGAGCGGGCAAATTTTCTGGTATCATTGCGGGCTGGACGCCGGGCGTGCCTGTATCGAGCCGACCTGTGACAAAGGAGATTAAGACATGAGTTTGGATAGCTTATTGGATCCTACGGGCGAACGGGAAGCAGTATCGCTGCCTCGTATGGCCCGCCCCATGTCCCTAGACGGTCTTACCGTTGGGGTCCTCGACATATCCAAAGTTAGGGGCGACGTCTTCGTCGAAGAAGTCGCAACACTTCTGGAAGGGCGCGGGATTGCGGTGAAACGCTACCGCAAACCGACAGTAGCCCGCACGGCACCCAAGGAAATTGAAAAGGCAATCGTCGAAGAGGTGGATGTCGTCGTCGAAGGCTTGGCCGATTGAGGCAGCTGCACGTCGTGCTGTACGCATGACATGCTGAACCTGGAAAAGCGCGGAATTCCAACTGTTGGCGTTGCAACGACTGAATTTGTTGAAGCGGCGTCTGTGCAAGCAGATGCTCTGGGCTTTGATCCTGCCTATATTTGGGTGCCGCATCCCATCCAGGACCGTACCGATGATGAACTACATCAACTGGCAGCAGAACATGTGGACCAGATTGTTGCCGCTCTAACCGATCAGGGTTAGTTAATGGCCGGACAGCGGCTCGTCGCAGTCACGGGTGCGTCTGGGTACATTGCTCTGCATGTGATTGCACACCTACTTGACGAGGGTTATGCCGTCCGGGGCACCTTGCGCGATATGGCGCGAGGCGAGAAAATTCGCAACGCCCTGAACCGGCATGCCGACACGACTAATTTGAGCTTTTCTGAATGCAACTTGCTTTCGGATGAGGGCTGGGACGAGGCACTCGCTGGTTGTGAATTTTTAATTCATACGGCGTCACCCCTGCCAATTGCGGAACCCAAGGACCACGATGATCTGATAATTCCCGCCCGCGATGGCGCCTTGCGGGCCCTGGGAGCGGCCTCTCGCGCGGGCGTTAAGCGGGTCGTGATGACGTCATCTGTGGCGGCCATCGGTTACGGGCACGAAGGCAAGACGGAATTTTCCGAGGATGATTGGAGCATTGTGAAGCCTGAAATTGGGGCTTACGCATCTTCAAAAACCATTGCGGAGCGGTCCGCCTGGGATTTTGTCGCCAGTCTGCCAAAAGATGAGGCGTTCGAATTTGTTACTATAAATCCCTCCCTGGTAGTCGGCCCACTAATTGATCCTGACGGTAGTGCTTCTATTGAAGTGGTGCGTAAATATTTGGCCCGTGAAGTACCGGGAAGCCCCAAATTTGGCATTGGTCTCGTTGACGTGCGTGACGTGGCGGCAGCCCATGTGGCTGCCATGACGGCGCCCGAGGCGCCGGGTCGGCGCTACATCGCCAATACGGAATTCCGTTGGCTGGAGGAGGTTGCTGAGCAGTTGAACCGGGAATTCGGACCCAGGGGGTACACTGTGCCCACCCGGGGTGTGCCTAATTTTTTGGTTCGATTTGTAGCTCTATTCGATAAGGCTGTGCGTCGCATTGTTCCGGACTTGGGCCAACAAAAGAATTACGACAGCAGCGCAATCCGTCGTGATCTAGGATGGCAGACCCGGCCCATGGATGAAAGTATTCGCGACACGGCAGAAAGTTTGATCGAATTGAAAGTGGTCTGAAATATAAATCTGCGTGCAACGTTTTGGCCATTCATGCTTTAACAGAAATCCCTTCCCCACTATATGAATTGCGCCCGAAAATCCGGGAGCTACAACCCGGTAAAATATTTCCATAAATCTGAACTGATAAGTTAGGCCCTTAGCCTCGCGGCGGCTGAACATTTGGAGGCTTTACTGCCATCGTCATTCGGGCGACAAATTCTATCCTGGTATATTTAGGCAATTGGTTGTGCCACGGGCCGGGCCGTGGACGATATCCGGGTTGAGGGGGCGCAGAATATTGAAGTTGGAACCATTTTCAATTACCTGCCTGTTAAGGTGGGCGACGTCGCCGATGAAGGTCTTATCGACCAGTCCATCAAAGCACTCTTTGCAACTGGGTTTTTCCAGGATGTCGAGATTCGTCGGCGGGAAAATACCCTGATCGTCATTGTCGCCGAACGCCCGGCAATTGCGGGGGTTGAGTACAGCGGCAACAAAGACATTGACGACGAAACGATAGAGACCGCGCTTGCCCAGGTTGGGGTGCTGGACCCCAGAGCTTCGGAGCAGCAAGGGGGTGTGGAAGGTACCCGCGCTCACGCTATCGAAGGTGCCTGTTGGAGGGGAGGATTGGAACCAGTCGTTCTCTCCCCAGCACTCCACGCTGCCGCTGCCTATGATCCCACAGTTGTGGTACCCGCCAGCGCTCACGCTCTCAAACGTACCG
>CAXGCE010000009.1:0-14357 GCA_964007795.1 uncultured Alphaproteobacteria bacterium
AGGGAGGATCTGATCAAGACATTCTCCACGGTGCTGCGAGGCGCGAATGCGGATGACCAGCTAGCCTTGTTGCGTGCCCATCCCGACCTGGCGGGCACGGCCTTATTTGCCGGTCGAATGACCAAAAATTCTCGAAACGAGCAGGCCGACGCCGGTCTGGACCGGCTGACGGCAGAGGAATTTCAGCGGTTTACGGAACTCAACAATGCTTATGTAGCCCGCTTTGCCTTCCCTTTTATCTTCGCTGTCAAAGGCGCCACGAAGGACATGATCCTAGCATCGTTCGAGGCGCGGGTCGGCAACGACCGTGAAACGGAATTCGCTAATTCCCTGGATAATGTCTGCCGCATTTTCCGCTACCGCCTTGAGGAACTGGTGATGCCATGACCGACGCGCGGGTGGTTCGAGGTCGGACGCTCAGTTTTCGGGATGATCCTCGTGTACAGGGTGGTGTCGTTGCTTATGACGACGGTGCAGTAGTGGTGGACGGCGAAGGACGAATAGAATGGTCGGGCGCCTTTTCCAAAATGCCGAAAGGATTTGCCAACTACGTCGTCGATCAATTTTCGGACAAGATCATTGTTCCTGGTTTCATCGACGCCCATGTGCATTTTCCCCAGCAAAGGATGATAGCAGCGCCGGCCAAGGATTTACTCGATTGGTTGAACCGTTTCGCCTACATAGAAGAGGCGCGATATAGCGATAGTGATTTTGCAGCCGACGCCGCTGAGAGCTTTCTAAGTAAGTTGATCAGCCATGGCACAACGTCCGCGTTAGCTTTTTCATCTGTGCACAAAGGCGCTGCGGACTGCCTGTTCCAGGCGGCGGAAAAACGCGGCATGTGTTTAATCACAGGTAAGACCATGATGGATCGGAACGCCCCGAACTCAGTTCTGGACACTGTCGAGACCGGCGCGCGGGACAGCGCCGATCTGATTGCCAAATGGCACCAAACGGGGCGGATGCGTTATGCTATCACTGTTCGGTTTGCCGTCACCTCAACCGATGCGCAATTGCAAGCTGCCGGCGAACTCTACCGCGATTATCCGGATTGCCTGATGCACACCCATATTTCCGAAAGCGCCGGCGAGATCGAAATTGTCAAACAATTATTTCCCTGGTCCAAAGACTATACGGACGTCTACGATCGATTTGACCTTTTGGGCGCCAACTCTATTTTTGCCCATGGCATCCACCTGTCCGAGCGGGAATGCCAGGCCCTGCATGATGCTGGCTCAATGGTGGTGCATTGCCCGACGTCCAACAACTTCCTTGGCTCAGGCCTGTTCGATATAGGCCATCTTCGTGCTCCCGGACGACCTGTGAACGTCGGCGTAGCGACCGACGTGGCCGGGGGCACCAGCTATTCTATGCTGCAAACCCTGGGGGAGGCGTACAAGGTGGCCATGTTGAAAGGACGAAAGTTGACCGCCTACGATGGTTTTTATCTCGCGACACTGGGAAACGCGCGGGGCCTGGGCATGGAATGCGACATCGGCAGCTTGGCGCAGGGTACGTGTGCCGATTTGGTCGTTCTAGACCCTGTAGCGACAGACGTTCTAGCAGCACGTAACGAGTTGTCGGAGACCCTGGAAGATACCTTGTTTGCATTGATGATGCTAGGTGATGACCGCGCCGTCCATGCTGTCTATATCAAGGGTCAAAGACAATGACGGATTATCCCCGCGACATGATCGGTTACGGTCCGATACCACCACAGGCGAATTGGCCAAATGGTGCCAGGTTAGCGGTGCAGTTCGTCATCAATTATGAGGAGGGGGGCGAGAACAACATCCTCCATGGCGACCCCGCGTCGGAAGCTTTTCTCTCCGAGATTATCGCCGCTAAACCCTGGCCGGGTCAGCGCCATATGAGTATGGAATCGATCTATGAGTACGGTAGCCGCGTCGGCATATGGCGGTTGCTGAATTTGTTTAACAGTCGGGAGATCCCAGTCACGGTTTTTGCTGTCGCCATGGCTATACAACGAAATCCTGCCGTGGCTGAGGCAGTCCTAGCCAAGGGGCATGAGATTTGCGGCCACGGCTACCGTTGGATCGATTACCGCGATGTGCCGGTGGATGTGGAGCGGGAACATCTTTTCAAGGCCATTGAGATCATCAAGGATGTCACCGGAACCCGCCCCTTGGGCTGGTATACGGGCCGTACTAGCGAAAACACCCGTGCCCTCTTGGCAGAGGAAGGCGGTTTCCTGTACGACGCTGACGATTACAATGACGATCTACCATTCTGGACTAAGGTAAATGGCACGGATCACCTTGTGGTGCCCTATACTCTGGATGCCAATGACATGCGGTTTGCTTCGCCTCAGGGATTTAATTCAGGTGATCAGTTCTTCGCCTATCTACGGGATGCTTTCGACGCCTTGTTGCAGGAAGGCAAATCAATACCACGCATGATGTCCATTGGTCTGCACTGCCGCCTGGTTGGCCG
Organism: uncultured Alphaproteobacteria bacterium; assembly: GCA_964007795.1. Taxonomy (GTDB): domain Bacteria; phylum Pseudomonadota; class Alphaproteobacteria. The sequence continues at coordinate 2,455 of CAXGCE010000009.1, forward strand.
GCCGGGACGGATCGTCTCCCTGGAGCGATTTATCGATTACGCCCAGGCACATGAAGGTGTCTGGTTCGCCCGCCGGATCGATATCGCGCGCCACTGGCGGAACTATCACTCACCAAAAAATTAGCCGTACCCACCTCCGTCTTCGTGCCAACAACTCTGTCGACCAAACAGCTATTGAGGCTCGGCTGACTGACGAGTCGCAAACAAGAACGCCAGCGGTGCTGCGACAGCGGCGGCGAGGGTGAGGAGATGGAAGGCATTGACATAGCCGATCATTGCGGCTTGCAATCGAACCTCGTTCACCAAGCGCAGACGCAATGGCATGTCGCTGGGCTGGCCCAATAGGCTGATCCAGGCAGTCAGGTTTAGGGGATTAAAGGCGTCGATCAGGCTGGACAGATTGACGCTAGCTTGAGCTGCAGTTCGAAAGTAGATCACCAGCGTAATGGCAATAAAAATACTGCTGCCCAGAAGGCGTAGTAGTGAGAAAATGGCATTGCCCTGGGTCAACAGACGGAACGATAGGGTGGAAAATGTCATCACGGCCATGGGGGTGTAAGCAGTACCAAAGCCGATGCCGTGGACAATATTGCACCAAAATACATCCGCGGATGTCATATAAATATCTAGGCTCGACATCCAATATCCTGATAACGCCTGCAGGCCTAAACCGATGAATAGACACAAACGAGGATCGAACCGGGTTAATGGCACTACGAAAAGAAAGCTGATCAGATTGCCTGTGCCGCGGGCTGCTAGCAGATAGCCTACAATAGAATCCGGATATCCCCGCAATTCTTGTAACAGTGGCGGAAACAGCACCAAGGGCGTGAATTGCAGCATGCCCATGATGGTGACGAAGGCCAAGCCTATAGCAAAATTCCGGTCCTTAAAAATGTTGGGGTCGAATAAGGCATTGCGGCTTGTCAGGATATGTACAACGAACAGATATAAGAAGACCACCGCCAAACACAGCTCCAACTGGATTTCAAAGGAATTCAGCCAGTCAAGTCGCCGGCCCCGGTCCACCATCAATTGAGTGGCACCTACGGCGACGGCGATTATGCAGAAACCAAGAATATCGAAGCGTTGCACCTTGTGTCTTTGATCGTTGGACAAGGCCGCTAGGGCAAATAGCATGGCGATAATGCCCAGCGGAAAAATCATATAAAAAGCCCAACGCCAGTTGAATAATTCCGCCATGATGCCGCCGAAGAGAGGCCCCATGATGGGGCCCATGACACCACCCACGCCCCAGGCCATTAGCACCAGGGGGTGCTGCGCGCGGCTGAAACTGGATAGGATTATTGCCTGCCCGAGCGGAAAAATGGGTGCCCCGAAAAGGCCCTGGAATACTCGGGTCACCAGCATAATCTCCAAAGTTTCGGACATTCCTGCCAACACGGAAAAACCTGTGAACCCGGCTATGGAACTGACCATCAGGTTACGCCAGCCAAAACGTGAAGCCAGCCAGCCGGTCAAGGGCGTAGCGATGGCGGTGGCGACCAGATTAAAGGTAATGATCCATGACACCTGATCCTGGGTAGCCGATAGGGCGCCTTTCATTTGGGGTAGGATCACCGCGACCGAAGTCAACGTGGCGCCGAACAACAGGGTTGCGAACTGAACCGTGAAGAGAATTAGCCATTGCCGGAAGGTAAAGGAAGGCTTCATCCCAAATGTGCCATGCTGCTCGGGGCTTACCCCACGCCGGCCTCGCGCAAAGTGCGCCAGATTTTCTCGGACGTGGCGGGCATGTCAACGGGTTCTGCACCAGCGTGCCTTAGGGCGTCCGCCACTGCGTTCATCACCGCTGCTGGCGCGCCCGAGGTGGCGCTTTCGCCTGCGCCTTTGGCGCCTATGAGGTTGTCTGTTTCGGCAACCTCGTTGAACGAGATGTTGAAGTTAGGTAGATCGTCTGCCCTTGGCAGACAATAGTCCAGAAAACTGCCGGTCAGAGTTTGACCATTTTCCGGATCATAGGCGACGCCTTCCAATAGCGCCTGACCGATGCCCTGCGTTACGCCGCCATGCAATTGTCCATGCACGATGATGGGGTTGACGATGGTTCCTACGTCAGCGACGACGCAATAGTCCTCCAAATGAATAGTACCGTCGCTGGGTTCGATGGTCAGTTCGCAGATGTGAACACCGTTAGAAACCACCTCTGGACCAGCATTGAAGTCTGCTTCTTCCGCCAGGTGCTTTCCACTAGATTCGATGCTTGCGGCGACCTGATACAAAGTAACAGTGCGATCTGTGCCGGCGACTGTGAAATGGCCGTCGGCGAATTCAATATCAGCGACCGCTGTTTCCAGAATTTCCGCCGCTTCAACCCGCGCCTGTAGGATCACTTTGTCGGCGCTCATGACAGCTGCCGTGCCGCCCATGCGGGCTGAGCGAGAGCCGTGTGACCCCGCCCCACGTTTTACTTTGTCCGTATCGCCAAAGACGACGTCGATCTCCTCCATGTTAACACCCAATTTTTCCGATAAGATTTGGGAATACATGGTGCTGTGGCCCATGCCGAAATCCTGGGTGCCCACCATGGCGGTGATCCGGCCATCACCACTGACAGCGACCTCTGCAAATTCGGTGGGTGTGCTGCCATCATTCTCTGCATACATAGCCAGGCCGACGCCATACAGCCGGCCATGCTTCATCGCCTGATTTCGGCGCTTGTTTATATCCCCCCATCCAGCGGCAGCCAGGGCCGTATCCAGATTGGCCAGGAATTCTCCGGACGTGATCAAGGCGCCACCAGGAGTTTGCCAGGGTAGATCTTCCGCTCGTAACAGGTTCATGCGTCGGATCTCGACCGCATCCAGTCCTAATTCATGGGCTGCCTGGTCTATCAATCGCTCTAGGATGTAGTTGGCTTCCAGTCGCCCGATGCCACGATAGGCGGCCATGGGGGTCGTATTGGTTACGATGCCTCGAAGATACAAATGCGCCGCTGGCATCCGGTATGTGCCTCCCAAAATTTGGGACAGATATTGGGCCATGATCCAAATACACCGTCCTGGTAAATAGGCCCCGTGGCGCCAATCTGCGCGAACACGCAAACCAAGGAAACAACCCCGATTGTTCAGTGCTAATTCGCCATAAAACTGGTGATCGCGAGCTTGATAATCGGTCAGAAATGCCTCGCTCCGGGTGCTAGTCCATTTTACCGGACGGGACAGTTTCCGTGCGGCGATCAAAGTGACAATAAATTCCGGATAGACCGGGGACCTCGCTCCAAAGCCACCTCCTGTATCCGGGGCGATAACGTGGAGCTTGTCTGCTTCAACATCCAACAATTCCATCAAGCTAGCCTGCATGCCGTGGGCCGATTGGCAACCGGCTTGCAAGGTCAACCGACCGCTGTCACTATCGAAACTCGCGACGGCTGATCGCGGCTCCATAAAGTTGATAACGACGCGATTATTTTTTAGATTTAGACCGACAATATGATCGGCTGCATCGAATGCAGCCTTGGTCGCGGCTTCGTCGCCGGTTGCCCAGTCAAAAGAAATGTTTCCTGGCGCATCAGGCCAAATTTTCTCTGCATTTGGGCTCAGCGCATCGTCGACCTCCATAATCGCGTCAAGGGGACGGTAATCAACATTAATCAATTCGGCGGCGTCTTGTGCTTGGAGAAAAGTATCTGCGACGACAAATGCTACTGGCTCGCCGGTATAGCGGACCCGGCCACGGGCTAGAGGATATTGAGGGGCATCAGCAGCGTCGCTGCCGTCTAGACGGCCAATGTCAAACGGTGGTACTCGCGATAGAGAGGGGATCGGTCCCGTGATTTCCCCTTCCAGGTCCTTCGCAGTCAAAATCAGATGAACGCCTGGCACCGACAGGGCAGCGCTGATATCGATTGTCTTAATCTCCCCGTGAGGAAGCGGTGCACGTAGAACCGCTGCGGACAAAACATTGGCGACCTTGATGTCATCAGTGAATTCGCTATTTCCGGTCAAAAATCGGCGATCTTCCCGCCTTGGTACGGCTGCACCAATGCCTGTTGTCTGCTTTGTCATGCGAAGTCATCGTTCATTTTTTGATGAATAAACAGCGAGATTATACTCGGTAGTCTCAAATAGGTAATAATTTTGCCGAATTTTTACGCAAAAGCTATCACAGTGAAATTTTCAATAGGCGTTGTTTTTTTGGAATGAGCTGCTGATTTTCTTGGCGCGTCCGGACTACATTGAAATTTTAAATTTACAATCCTGCAGCTATTCAGGATGCAAGTAACGAAGGCTCATGATTAACTAAATTTCAATTATTTATGGTGTTCTCTAGCCAGGAAATCTTCGCGCGGGCGGCGTCGCGGGCTTGCGTCTCTCCGGGGAAACGGACGAAACGATGCCGTCCGATGGGGAACCAGCCGCTGGGGTCCTCAATATCCCGGCGATATTCCTCAAAGCCAAATGTACCGTCATCGCGACGAAAGAAATCGACGCAACGATCTCCGTCTGGTGTTTCAATTGTCTCGAGAACAAGAGGCCGATCCGACATGGTTTTGAGATGAACGTCAGAAGGGGATTTCGTCGTCGAGATCACCTCCACTACCGCCACCAAAATCACCGCCGGTGCTATCGCTGAAGCCGCCGCTACCGCTGTCGCCGAAGCTGCCGCTACTGTCAGCGCGGCTGTCCAGCATGGTTAACTCACCACGGAAGCGCTGCAGAACCACTTCTGTAGAATATTTTTCCTGGCCGGATTGGTCTTGCCATTTTCGGGTCTGCAGTTGTCCCTCGATATAAACTTTGGAGCCCTTGCGCAGGTATTGCTGGGCGATTCGGCCCAAATTTTCGTTGAAAATGACGACGCGGTGCCATTCTGTTCTTTCACGCCGCTCGCCTGTGGTCCGATCCTTCCAGGATTCGGATGTGGCAAGAGACATATTGACGATGGGATCGCCGTTCTGTGTATTACGGACCTCTGGATCGCGGCCGAGATTTCCGACCAAAATGACCTTGTTGACACTGCCCGCCATGGTTATATCTGACCTTCGTAAAGCATCCCTGATTCCTGGCCGCGACTATAGCCACATCGCTACTATTCTTGCTACTGCCATATGTCGCATACTGTTCAATTCGCAGTTTGCAGCGTAGTTGCTGGTAGAGATTTAAAGCCAGTTATCGTTCATGTTATGTTCTATAGTGACAGATTCGAAAGTTAAAGTCCACACATGCAAAAATTCATCTCCGTCCACGGCGCCCGTGAACACAATTTGAAGAATATTGACGTGGAAATTCCCCGTGATGAATTGGTGGTCATTACTGGGTTGTCGGGTAGCGGCAAATCCTCGTTGGCCTTCGACACTATCTATGCCGAAGGGCAGCGGCGGTACGTGGAGAGCCTGTCCGCCTATGCCCGGCAGTTTCTGCAATTGATGGATAAGCCGGACATGGACCATATCGATGGCCTATCGCCAGCAATTTCTATCGAACAAAAAACGACGTCGCGTAATCCGCGTTCCACCGTCGGTACGGTAACTGAAATATACGATTACATGCGTTTGTTATGGGCCCGAATTGGTATCCCTTATTCACCTGCGACGGGTCTGCCCATTGAAAGCCAAACGGTCAGCCAGATGGTCGATCGGATCATGGAATTGGAGAAAGGTAGCCGGCTGTACTTGATGGCGCCTATCGTTCGTGGGCGGAAGGGGGAATATCGTAAAGAATTTGCCGATTTGATGAAGCGTGGATTTCAACGAGTTAAAGTGGATGGGGAGTTGTACGAGCTGGACCAGGTACCCGCTCTCGAAAAGAACATCAAACACGACATTTCCGTGGTTGTGGATCGGGTTGTGCTGCGTGAAGACCTGCAAACCCGTCTGGCAGATAGTCTAGAAATTTCGCTAGATCTGGCCGACGGCTTAGCTATTGTTGAGCCGGCTGATGGAGGGGAGGCGACGACATTTTCTGCTCGTTTTGCTTGCCCTGAGTCTGGCTTCACCATCGCCGAGATAGAGCCACGCCTGTTCTCCTTCAACAATCCTTTCGGGGCCTGTCCTTCGTGTGATGGCCTTGGCAATCAGTTGTTTTTCGATCCAGCTTTGTCAGTGCCGGTCGAAAACTTAAGCCTGCGCGAAGGGGCAATCGCGCCTTGGTCACGAACCACTTCACCTTATTACACACAGACCCTGGATAGCTTGGCCAAGCATTTCAAAATTTCCACGGCGCATCGCTGGTGCGATCTGACGGACAAGGTGCGAAATGCTATTCTATACGGCACTGGTCGTACCAAGGTGGAAATGCATTACGACGATGGTCTGCGCAGCTATAAAACTAAAAAGCCGTTTGAGGGCGTTATCCCTAATATGGAACGGCGCTATCGCGAGACTGACAGCGCCTGGGTCCGAGAAGAATTGGAGCGTTTCCAGAACATTACCACTTGCGAGGCTTGTAGCGGCCATCGCCTGAAACCGGAAGCCCTTGCTGTGCGTATCGCCGACAAACATATCGGCGGGGCCACGCAACTTTCGATCCTCGAGGCGCGAGACTGGTTCATGGGACTAGACCATGTTCTGACACAGCGACAAAAGCAAATTGGTGGCCGAGTTCTAAAGGAAATTAACGATCGCCTGGGCTTTCTGGTTAACGTTGGATTGGAATATCTGACTTTATCACGGGCTTCCGGCACGCTGTCGGGCGGTGAAAGCCAGCGGATCCGCCTGGCCTCGCAGATTGGCTCGGGCCTAACAGGCGTTTTGTATGTGCTCGACGAACCTTCCATCGGGTTGCACCAGCGAGACAACGCGCGACTACTTCAGACCCTGAAAAACCTTCGGGATCTGGGAAATTCTGTGCTGGTCGTGGAGCATGACGAGGAGGCGATCCGATCCGCCGATTACGTCCTGGATCTGGGTCCAGCAGCGGGCGAAAATGGTGGCCACCTAGTGGCCCAGGGTACGCCTGAACTCATAATGCAATCGCCAGAAAGCTTGACAGGGCAATATCTGGTTGGCCTGAAACAGATCGCGGTGCCAAAAAAACGGCGCAAGGGGCATCCCAGCCAGCAGTTGGCCATCCTGGGGGCCTCATCTAACAACCTGCAGGATGTTGACGTTCAAATTCCCCTCGGCACCTTCACTTGCGTCACCGGGGTATCGGGAAGTGGCAAATCCACTCTATTGATTGAAACCATGTATAAGGCACTGGCTAAATTCCTGACCGGTGCACGGGCTCATCCCGGAACATTCCAAAAAATCGAAGGGCTGCATTTCCTGGACAAGGTTGTGGATATCGATCAATCTCCTATCGGTCGTACGCCGCGATCCAATCCCGCTACCTATACTGGCGCCTTCACGCCGATCCGAGAATGGTTTGCCTCACTGCCCGAGGCTGAGGCACATGGCTATAAGCCGGGACGATTTTCCTTTAACGTCAAGGGCGGGCGGTGCGAGGCCTGTCAAGGCGACGGCCTAGTAAAGATCGAGATGCATTTCTTGCCGGACGTCTATGTGCAGTGTGATGTCTGCCAGGGCCGCCGCTACAATCGCGAAACCTTGGAGATCAAGTTCCGAGGAAAATCCATTGCCGATGTCCTGGATATGACAGTGGATGAAGGCGCGGTATTCTTCAAGGCCGTGCCTTTGGTCAGGGACAAGCTGGTGACCCTGCAGCGCGTGGGCCTGGGTTATATCCATGTGGGCCAGCAGGCAACGACACTGTCCGGAGGAGAAGCGCAGCGAGTCAAACTGGCCAAGGAACTGGCGCGCCGGGCTACAGGGAGAACTTTGTATATTTTGGACGAGCCAACCACGGGCTTGCATTTCGATGATGTGCGCAAGCTCCTTGAAGTGCTGCACACGTTAGTGGAATCTGGCAATACCATAATCGTCATCGAGCATAATCTAGAGGTCATAAAGACGGCCGATTGGGTCATCGACTTGGGACCAGAAGGGGGTTCAGGTGGTGGGCGCATTGTCGCCGAAGGATCACCGGAACAAGTCGCCAAAGTCGCAGAAAGTTACACTGGCCGGTATTTAAAGGAATTGTTGGGACGTACATCTACGCTGCCCACTCGCGGGAAAAAGGCGTCGAATTCTAAACCCAAGGCGAAGGGCATGGTTACACAGCCGAGCCAGGCGGCCGAATAGATCCATGCCAAGGCGTTGGCTGCGTTTGGGAATTGATGTCGGTGGCACCAATACTGATGCCGTACTTATGGACGGTGACCAGGTACTGTCCTGGCATAAAGTGGCGACAAGCGTTGGAATTGCCGACGCTATCGTAGCTGCTGCCGGGACGGTCTTGAAACAAGGCGGTGCAGCCCCTGATCAAGTAGCAGCCGTAATGCTCGGTACAACCCAGTTTACCAATGCGGTGATAGAGCGACGACGTTTAAACCCGGTTGGCGTGCTACGGCTAGCCGCCCCGGCAACCACCGCCGTGGCACCCATGTCGGATTGGCCAGCAGATCTGGCGGCAGTCATCGGAGACAGTCATCATTTACTCCATGGCGGTCTGGAATTTGACGGCCGGCAGATATCCGCCGTCGACGAAGCCGAGATAGCCATCGCCGCCCGGGACATTGCCGCCAAGGGTATCAGTGCGGTAGCTATCACCTCGGTGTTTTCACCCCTGGATGCAGCGATGGAGCATCAGGCGGAATCAGTCCTGCGTCAAACCTTGCCGGACGCTGCCGTTACCCTATCCCATCGTATCGGTCGCATCGGATTGTTGGAACGAGAGAACGCTGCAATTTTGAACGCGGCTCTGTCGGAACTGGCCATTCACGTGATTGAGGCTTTTAGTAGCGCTATTAACGAATTGGGCATCCAGGCGCCAATCTATTTAAGCCAGAACGACGGCACATTGATGACAGCATCTCAGGCTGCTCGATATCCGGTTCTGACATTTGCCTCCGGACCAACCAACTCCATGCGCGGCGCCGCTGTTCTTTCGGGCTACTCGGACGCCCTGGTGGTGGATATCGGCGGCACCACCTCTGACATTGGCTTATTGCTGGATGGCTTCCCCCGCGAGGCGGCCATGACCGTGAATGTGGGCGGCGTCCGCACCAACTTCCGCATGCCTGACTTGTTGGCAGTGGGCCTGGGCGGTGGCAGCTTGGTCCGAGAAGACGGGCGGTGTATTGGTCCAGATTCCGTGGGATTTGAATTAAAAAAACGCGCATTAATATTTGGCGGCGATAGCTTGACAATGAGCGATATCGCAGCAGCTGCCGGGCAGATGTCGCTGGGTAACAGGGACCGCGTCGCCGAGCTCAATTGCGTTCAGCAGGCTTTGGCGACCGCGAGAACTATGGTCGAGGCTGCGCTGGATCAGGTTCGACCATCGGCGGCGACGCTGCCTGTTATCCTGGTGGGTGGCGGCGCGCCTCTTCTGGATGGTTTCGCTATTGGTGGTGGTGAGATTGTACGCCCGGATCATGGGCAAGTGGCGAATGCCATTGGCGCATCTATTGCCATGGTGGGCGGGGAATGTGACCGAGTTTTCTCACTGGATGGTATCAGCCGAGACGAAGCGGTAGCCGCTGCCAAGTCGGAGGCGGTCAGTCAGGCCCGTGAAGCCGGTGCCGATGCCGGCAGTATTAGCATTGTGGAAATAGACGAAATTCCCTTGAGTTATCTACCCGGCAACGCCACGCGTCTGCGGGTCAAGGCGGTGGGTAATTTGTCGGCAGCGGGAATATGAACAAGATTGGTCTAAAGGATCTTGATGACATAGCCTTGGGTGCCACATTTTTGGGTACGGGGGGAGGTGGCGATCCCTATATCGCCACGCTGATGACCCGCAAAGCCATCGAACAGAATGGCCCTGTCACAATGTTGCCCTTGGATGAAGTGCCGGATGATGCCTTGATCTTCGCTTGCGGCAATATGGGGGCACCGACTGTGGCAATCGAAAAAATCATGGGGGCCGATCAGCCGCCCGCTGCCGTTCTGGCACTGGAGGCTCATCTGGGGCGGCAGGCAGATCTTTTGATGGCGTTTGAGGCTGGGGGCTCCAACTCCATGATGCCCATCTACAACGCAGCTATCCTTGGAAAACCCATGGTTGACGCCGACGGCATGGGGCGGGCCTTTCCGGAAATGCAAATGGTGACGTTTTCGGTATACGGCGCCTCGGGTTCTCCTTTTGCCTTGGCATCCGAGCACGGCGATACGGTAATCTTGAATATTGATGATAACAATCGCGCCGAATATATCGGTCGGGGCATCACTATCCGCATGGGCGCTCGCGCCGCCAAGGCGTCTTACCCTATGGATGGTGCCACTGCTCGTAGGGTTTCTATTCCCGGCACGACATCCTTGTGTCAGGCCATCGGTGCCAATCTTCGGGAGTCCCGGGAACAAATCTGCGATCCTTTCACCAACTTAATCGAGATGTTATCGGAGACGCATTACGAGCATGCCAAGGTATTGTATTCCGGCAGAGTTACCGATTTGATACGTGAGACCCGGGACGGCTGGGCCATCGGCAAGGTAGTGATTTCGGGCCATGACGACGAGAATTTGGAAATCGAATTTCAGAACGAGTTTCTGGCCGCCAGGCAAGGAAATCATTTACGCGCGATAGTTCCCGACCTGATCTGCATTCTGGATAGCGAGATGGCCCAGCCTATCACCACGGAACGCCTGCGCTATGGCCAGCGGGTCTCGGTCATGGCGGTTTCCGCGCCGCCTATCATGCGGACGGATGAGGCTCTCGCGGTCTTTGGGCCAGCCGGTTTCGGTATGGAGAGCACCTTTATACCTTTGGAAGAATTGCCTTGATTATAATAACGCCTAAATTGTATGCGAATTTTTCGGAGGAAATTGCATTTGGGTGGTTGGTTTTGGCGGCAGGGGTTGAGCATGCGGAGATGGTTCAAATAGATAATTGAATAAATTTAGATTGGTGGCTGGAAAACGTAATTGTGGTGTATTTAGCAATACAGGAGATAGGGCATCATCTGTTCAAACGGAATTGCTCACTTAATTGTCGTCAAGGATCTATTGAAAGGTGTTCTGGATGTTCACTGACAAGGATGTTCAAACCTTTGCCAGCGATGGCGCAATTGTCCTGAGGAACTTGATTTCGCCGGCATGGCTGAAACGTATCGCGGCGGCGATCGAGAGGGATATTGCTGAGCCAGCACCATATTTTCATGGTTATGCGGCAACGGGCGGTACGGGTCAGTTCCACGGCAATCTGCGGATTTGGGAGACGGACCCAGATTTGCGTGAATTCTGTCTGCATTCCGATCTTCCGGAAATGGCCGCAATGATCTTGGGCAGCGGACGAATTAACCTGCTCTATGACCAGCTGTTTGTGAAAGAACCTGGCACGCCCAACCCCACCCGTTGGCATAACGATCAGCCCTATTGGCCAATACGTGGCCGTGATGTGGTCTCGTTTTGGATGTCGCCTGACGAAGTTAGCAAGGATAGCGGCGCCCTAGAATTCATCAGCGGTTCTCACAAATGGGGCACGATGTTTCAGCCCGAACGTTTTGGTGAAACAGCCGCCCATGATGATTACGAACGAAATCCTGATTACGTTGATATGCCGAATATTGATGCCACGCGTGATGATTATGACATCGTCACCTGGGACCTGAATCCGGGAGACGTCTGCGTTTTTCATGCCACGGCTGTGTACGGTGCTGGCGGCAATCTTCAAAGTGATGTGCGCCGCCGCGGCTACGCAGTGCGTTATGTCGGTGATGACGTTCGTTACAGTGATCGTTCTGGCACCAACGAGCATTTGCGTAATGATGATTATGAGGACGGCGATGTGCTCACAGGACCGAGATTCCCAAAAGTATGGCCTTAATAAATCGGCAGTTTCAGGGTTTTCGCCCAGAGAACTTCAAAAACACTTCAAAGTGCCGATTTCCGTTTAGCTTAGAGCGTTGAAAACAAAGAAGAACAAGAAACGTCTTTAAGA
>CAXGCE010000010.1:0-13975 GCA_964007795.1 uncultured Alphaproteobacteria bacterium
AGCCATGAAGATGCAGCATGTGATTGAGGCGGAGATCAGCGGCATCGTCCGCCAACTGCCAGTCCAACCAGGCGATACGGTATATGCGGGCGGCGCCTTGGCTTATGTGACGGAACAAGAAGTCGCAATTCCCGACGGCGGCGAGCAGGTCACGATCGACCTGGATTACATCCGCCCTGATCTGGCTGAGGTATTTGACCGCCAAGGCTACACACTGGACGATCGGCGACCTGAGGCCGTGGCCCGACGGCGCAAGACCAACCAGCGTACGGTGCGCGAAAATATCGAACAACTTTGCGATCCTGGCTCATTTAACGAATATGGATCCCTGGTGTTGGCCGCACGCCGGGCCATGCACAGTATGGAGGAGTTGATCGAGCGCACTCCAGCGGACGGGATGGTCATGGGCCTTGGTCGTGTCAATGGCCAGCATTTTCCCGACGAAACCGCTCGCTGCGCGGTCATCTCATATGACTACACAGTATTGGCCGGCACCCAGGGTAAACATAACCACAAGAAAAAGGATCGAATGTTCGAGATCGCTGAGCAATGGCGTCTGCCGGTGATATTCTTCACTGAGGGCGGTGGCGGCCGGCCTGGCGATACGGACATGATTTTTGCTGCTAATTTGCACGTCAATGCCTTTCACCTGTGGGGCCGACTGAGCGGTCTGGTTCCCCTCGTAGGTATCACTTCCGGCCGGTGTTTTGCTGGCAATGCGGTTATTCTGGGTTGTTGCGATGTAGTCATTGCAACGGAAAATTCTACTATTGGCATGGGTGGACCGGCCATGATCGAAGGCGGTGGCCTTGGAGTGTTCCGCCCCGAAGAAGTCGGACCCATGTCGGTCCAGGTGCCAAATGGCGTCGTGGATATTGCCGTCAAGGACGAGGAGGAGGCGGTCGAAACCGCCAAGCAGTATCTCAGCTATTTCCAAGGTTTTATCAAGAAATGGGATTGTGCCGATCAGCGGCATCTGCGGCAGATCATTCCGGAAGACCGCCTTCGCATCTACGACGTTCGTAAGGTGATCCATACCATGTGCGATACGGATTCGGTCTTGGAACTGCGTGCCGGCTTTGGCCTGGGCATGGTAACAGCTTTTGCCCGCATCGAAGGCCGGCCGGTGGGTATCATTGCCAACAACCCAAACCATTTGGCCAGCGCCATTGACAGTGATGCCTCCGATAAGGCAGCGCGCTTTATGCAGCTTTGTGATGCCTATGACATCCCCCTCGTATTTCTCTGTGATACGCCGGGTAACATGGTGGGGCCCGTTGCGGAAAAAACTGCGTTGGTGCGTCACTGCTGCCGCCTTTATGTGATCGGAGCCAACGTCACCGTACCTGTCTTTACCATTGTTTTACGCAAGGGCTACGGATTAGGCGCTCAGGGAATGGCCGGGGGCGGATTTCATGCACCGTTCTTCACAATTTCATGGCCCACAGGAGAGTTCGGAGGCATGGGATTGGAGGGCGCAGTAAAGCTTGGGCGTCGGGACGAATTGATGGCGATTGAGGATCCAGAAGAACGTATGGACAAATACGAGGAAATGGTTGCCGCCATGTATGCCCAAGGCAAAGCGATCAATGCTGCCTCGCTGTTCGAACTGGACAATGTCATCGACCCGGCGGATACCCGGGAATGGATTATGGCTGGCCTGCGGGCTGCACCGCCGACGCCGACGCGGGAAGGAAAAAAACGCCCCTGGATTGATGCCTGGTAATGTTGACGGTTTGTCCTATCTTGGATCCGACAACAAAATCCAGGCCGCGACAGCATCACTTTGTCACTCTGCTGTTCCTAAATAAAGCGCTTCTGAGAAACACGCCACGTGGCGCTATTATGAGGTAGACAAGTCTAATCGTGGCCGGCGGGCAGTTCGGCCAATTCTATGAGAATGTCGCCTGTCGAGGCCGGGTCCAAGAAGGCAATGCGGCTACCGCCGTGGCCGCCTTTCGGCGTCTCGTCCAATAGTTTGACACCCTTGTCACGCAGCTCTTTCAAGGCGGCGTCAATATCCTCGACCTCGAAGCAAAGGTGATAGAGGCTCTGCCCTCGCTCGGCAATCCAATCGGCGACCGGTGAAGCCGGCCCTCCTGCTTGCAGTAATTCCAAATAGGTTTCACCAACCGGGAACATAGCTAGTTTGGTTTCACCAATGGTTTCCTCGTAATCGAGTTTAAGTCCCAGCGTATTTTCCAACATGGCCATGGACTTAGCCATGTCATGCACGGCAAGAGCGATATGCTCTACCCGCTTGATTTTCATGTGAACGACCTCCTATTGGCGAGCATTACCAGGACTGCAATACCGGCAGCACCTCCTTGGCGAACAGTTTCAGGCCTCGCTCCGATATTTCCATGGGCGTTCCCCCGAAGCGGAAAGCAACGTTGAGTTCAAAATCCCCCACCAGCTTGCGCCGTTCTTCTAAGCCTCGCAGAATTTTGTCGGGCGTACCCCAACTTGCGGCTTTCATGAAACCGGCTACCGCGCCTTCGACCCCGCTTTCTCGTGCGATAGCGGCCTTTTGTTGGTAGGAGTCGTATCCTTTCACCGTCTGAAAATGTTCACCTAAAAACTCATAGTGGTAAAAATTGCTCTCGACAAATTTGCCTTGGTACTTGCGGGCTTCTTCTTCCAATTCATCCATGTCGGTACCGCAGACGCAGAATTCTGTCAGCATAACGGCCGGTGGCTCGGTGCCGTGATATTTGCGATGTAATTCGCGTCCAAGATCGATCATCGGCACTCGCATCTCCCACGGCCGATCAGCGAACATTACCTGGTGGGCGCCTAGTTTTGCGGCCGAATCGACTGAATCCTCGCTCGAAGCTACGGCATAGACGCGACCGTCAAAGTCGTTCTGAGGCCGAGGCCGGATCTCGGTTCGGGGCTGTTTGTAGAATTTTCCATCACCCTCAATAAAGCCGGTTTTTAACGCCTCGATTATCATTGGCGCCGCCTCATCGAAGCGCCCCCGAGATTCATCCATTGACAGGCGAAACGCTTCGAACTCGCGCCGTGCCAAGCCACGCCCCATGCCAAATCGCAGTCGGCCCTTACTCAACATATCCAGAACGGCAACGTTCTCAGCCACGCGGAGGGGATCATGCCATGGCAAAATTACCGCTGCTGTGCCCACATCGATGTCGGGGCAGATCGCCGTTAAATAGGTCATAAGGTTGATGTTGTCCGGTACGAAGGAATAATCGTTGAAGTGATGCTCCGCCGACCACAAGCAATCAAAGCCGTTGTCAGCAGCGAGTTGGGCCAATCCGATTTCTTCCTCCCACACCCTGTTGTCCGGGCAGTCGTCCCAGCCATAAGAGGCGAAGACCATCATCATCCCAACATCCATCAGGCGTCTCCTTTTTTTGTTTTTACTTCTCGGCGCATCGGCCGGTTGATACGTTTATTGCGGTACAAAACGAGCTGGATATAATTTTTCCTCTAATGACGCACTTTCAATTCTTGCCCATAAAGCTTGCCAGTTTCAAGACGTGGTAGTTCGGTTTCGAATTTGATAGCTCCGGGGAATTGATTGAGGGCAAACTCCGTCCCGATACGCAAAGGCAAAATAAGGTTCGATAAAGTAACACTATTTGGCATAAGCGCTATAGTCCTAGCAGGCTGGGACGGATATTGCCTTTGCTGTCACCAAGACAGTCAAACAAGGTTAGGTAATGTTGTCAGATCTATCAACCTATGCGCAACGGGAAGGGTAAGCGTTTTAATAGCATGGTGGAATTAATCGGGGATGTTGGGTGGGGTTGCATATCGCATTTGATGTCTGGTGTGGAAGTGAACCCAAGGGCGAGTGTACCCAGAAATACGAGTCGGAAATTCGGCCAAATTTAGATCCTGCCTGACTCAGGTCGGAGGCCACCCCTAGAAGGCATTTAACCGTCATGCGTGATCTACTGCGAACGAAAACTCCCGTCGCCCTGCCGACCATGATCGTTGTTCAGTCTTTTGGCACCATGTGCGGTTTTGCCGGCGCTATAGTCGCGGTGCAAGCGTCCACAGATCTTGGCGTCAAGGCCACTAACATCGGCATATTTACCTCCCTCCTGTACATCGTCGGTATGCTGTCCGGTTTATGCGCCGGAGGATTTCTGGCTCGTCATGGTGTGATACGATCCAGTCAGGTAGCTTTACTGTCGGCAGCTCTGGGTCTCGTCCTGGCAGGCATTGCGCCTTTCTGGCCGGTGGCTCTTGCCGCCGCCGTCTTAATTGGAATTGGCACCGGTCCACTAAATCCGGCTGGGTCCCGGATTTTGGCCCGCCATGCACCACTACGGTGGCAACCGTTAGTCTTTTCCTTGAAACAAACCGGAACTCCATTGGGGGGTATGCTGGCAGGTCTTCTGCTGCCGCCTTTGATGGCACTTTATGACTGGCGCGTCGCGCTGGTCGCTGTAGCCTCTCTGCCGGTGCTAACGCTGTTGTCCCTTCAACTCATTCGACACAATCTGGATGATGATCGGGATCCAGCCTTCCCGATCAGTCTTGCTGGAGTGATGGACTCCTTACGTGTCATTGTCTCCAGTCGACCCCTCTTTATCCTGGCGGCGATGGGCTTTCTATACACTTTCACCCAGTTGGCCATTCTGTCGTTCATAGTGATCTATCTGTCTCAGGAGAATGGCCTTTCGACGGAATTCGCCGGCGCCGTGTTCGCCATAATTCACGGCTCGGCCATTCCGGCGCGTATCTTTTGGGGCGCGGTGGCGGGACGTTTCGTCAGCTGCTGGGTTCTTCTCGGTCTAATCGGCATCATGATGTCATTCAGTATCATAGGCATGAGTTTGTTTTCTCCCGGCTGGCCCTTCTGGCTCACGACGATGGTCGCTATCCTGCTAGGCGTGAGCACTAATGGCGTACTTGGACTTTTGCTAGCGGAATTCGCCCGTCTGGCCCCGCCTGGAAAAGTTGGCGAAGCTACGGGCGGAGGCCAGTTTTTCCTGTTCTTCGGCATCGTAACCGGTCCAACGATTTTTGGCATTATGGTGGAACATGGGGGCGGGTACGACAATGCGTTCTATATGATTGCTGGTTCTGCCCTGGCTGCTGGAATTTGCTTGTTGCTGACGGTCAGACATAGCCGGGAACGGCCGTGAAATGCTGTCCGCACCCTCGACCGATCGTCCCAAGCCAGAATTTGAAGAAACGGCACGACAAGCCTCTGTTGGCTTCCCGTTGTTCCCGGCAAAACGGCGCCAGCTTTTGCAGATAGGTCAGTTTGCCGTCATGCCGCCGTCAATTATCAGTTCCGTACCGGTGATCCAAGATGCCTCGTCCGACGCCAAGTAAAGGCAACCCATAGCAATATCTCGCGGCGTTCCAAACCGGCCGAGCGGTGTCGCTTCAATGCGTTTTTGCGCCACTTCGGGATTTGAATGCCCTGGTTTGGTCATGGGTGTGTCAACGAAACCCGGGTGAATGGAATTTACCCGAATTCCGTCGGCTGCATATTGAATGGCTGCTGATTTTGAGAAGATGCGCACGGCGCCTTTCGAAGCGTGGTAGGCAGCATTGGCAAATGATCCGATGATGCCGCAGATCGAGGATATGTTGATTACTGAGCCACCACCAGAATCTCGCATGGGCGCTAACACTGCTTTAGTGCCCAGGAACGTGCCTGTTGCGTTGACCTCCATGATCTGATTCCATTTTTCCAGGGACTGGTCTTCCAACAAACCGCCAGCTGTCAAGGTCGTCTGGATGTTCTGCTGCGGGTCGCGGCCTGAAATACCCGCAATATTGGTTAAGACATCCAGCCGGCCATGTATTTCAACTGTCTCGGCCACTAAATCAGACCATCCTGCTTCATTCGTGACCTCGAGGGTGCGATAAGCCGCATTGCCGCCACTGTTACCAATTTCGTCGACAATTGAATTTCCCATCGCATCATTGACATCACAGACCATGACATTGGCACCATGGCCGGCAAAAATCCTTGCCGTTTCTGCCCCTATGCCCGACGCCCCTCCGGTTACGATGGCTACCTTACCCTGTAGCCGGTTGCCTGTTTCCATTACGTCCTCCTGTTTTGGTTAGATAGCCACTTCGATCAGATAAGGTCCCTCGTTGTGCAGGCCCGCATCCATGGCCTTGACCAAGTCCTCGGCGGTCCTGCAACGGGCGGCTTCTACGCCCATGCTCTTCGCCATCGAGACCCAGTCCAGGTCGGGGCGGTCGATGGACAGCATATCAACTGCGCGGGGCCCGGGGTTTTGCACCCCCACGTTGGTCAACTCCCCGCGCAGGATATTGTAGGAGCCGTTAGAGAAGATCAGGACGGTAATATCCAGGCCCTCTCGCGCCATGGTCCAGAGCGATTGCACCGTATACATGGCACTGCCGTCGCCTACCAGGGCGATTACCTTGCGGTCGGGACAGGCAACGGCGGCGCCGACGGATACGGGCATGCCGTAGCCGATGGAGCCGCCCCGGTTATTCATCCAATCATGCGGTGGGGCACCAGCAGTGGATGGAAAAAACTCCCGCCCTGAAGTGATGCTTTCATCCACCACGATGGCGTCTTCAGGCATCAGTGCGCTCAGTGCATTGGCGATGGCAGGCAGGGTAATCTCACCCGTGGGCAGGGAACTCCGTTTTGCTGCTGCAATACCTGCTGGCGCCACATCAAGGCAATCCAACTCGGCTGCCAGGGCCTCCAGAGCGGCTTCCATATCCTCATGGCTACCGGCCAGCGTCTTAGATTTTGCCTCGGGGTCCATCAACAAGCTGGGTTTATCCGGGTAGGCGAAAAAAGCCACCGGCTCTCTAGAGCCCACAAGCACTAGATTGCCAGCCTTTTTCATAACCTCCTGGGCTAATTCGACCACGTAAGGTATGCGGTTAACCTGCACACGGCCGGCACCCCTCGCCAGCCGCGTGTTGGCGCCTTCGGCCAGAATGCCGCAGCCTGTCTTGGCAGAAATCCGACCTGCTAATTCCAGGGGACGTTCACGGAGCGCGGCACCGCCCATCAACAAAGTGGCTCGTTCGCTGTTCCGCAGCATTTCCGCTGCCGCCTTGACAGCATCGTCGGAAACTTTGGGGACGGCGGGCGGCACATTGGTCTCGCCGACTGTGTCGGCAGGGCCCCAGGCGGTATCGGCGGGCAGGATCAGAGTGGCGATCTGCCCAGGTGTCTGCCGCGCCACCTCGATTGCCAGGGCACCGTCGTCGGCAATAGTTGCCGAGGTTGGCGAGGTCTTAACCCAATGGGACATGGGTGCCGCCGTGCCTTCTATGTCCGCCGTCAGCGGTGCGTCGAACTTGATGTGATGGGTAGCATGTTCGCCGACGATGTTGACTATACCGGAACCCGCTTTTTTGGCATTGTGCAGATTGGCCAGACCGTTGGCCAGGCCGGGCGCAAGATGCAGCAGAGTGGAGGCCGGCTTTCCAGACATCCGGTAGTAACCATCCGCCGCACCGGTGACAACGCCCTCGAACAGACCTAGGATACAGCGCATACCGGGTACCTTGTCGAGGGCGGCAACGAAATGCATTTCCGACGTTCCCGGGTTAGTGAAACATACATCTACGCCGCCTGCGATCAGTGTCCGCACCAGGCTTTCGGCTCCGTTCATTTCGTCACTCATGTCACTCATACTCCCCAAAAATAGGCCTAAAGCTTGCGCAAATCCGCCGTCGCAGCCTGGTTCACGGATATACCATTTTGGTTTAGGACAACGCCATAAACGCTTTCCGCCGCTGCGCTGCTAACCACACCATCGCGCACATCTCGCAGCACTCTTGCCGGATCCCGCTGCCGCGGATTGCCCCAGCCGCCACCACCGGGCGAGGAGGCACGCAAGCTGAGCGGTCTGTAATGGCGCACCGCGTATTTCGGTGGTTCGACATACTCACCATCGACAAGGTGCAGCTCCATGCTACCAGCCTGGCCAGCCTGGCCGCCGGAGGCACCGAAACAGGACGGGGTATGCAGGCCTTCGCCGCGGAAAGCATATTCGGCTGGAACTTTGATCTCGACCTCGAAATCGGCTCCAGTGCCGCCGCGGTAAGTGCCGGGACCGGCGGCGTCGCAACGGAATTCCTGGCGTTTGAACAGCACGGGGTAGAGTTGTTCGTAGGTTTCCACATTAGGTAAGACCAGGCCGCCTAGGGCGATTAGGTGGCCGATCTGGTTGAAGCCGTCGCGGCCATCCACCGCGCCGCCGCCCGGGGCTACGTTCCAGTGATACATAACGAACGGGCTTTCCTCCCCAGTGCTGCCCGAGGTAGTGCCGTGGATTGATTTGGCCCAACCGGCACAGCTGCGTTCCGGTACCGCCTGGTTCAAGGCTTTCCAGATTGCATGCACAATCTCGTGTGCCACAAACACCGTATTCATAGTCATCGCTGCCGGTGGTTTGGCATTGACGATGGTGCCCTCAGGCGCGGTAATGGCGACGGTTCGGAAAGTACCTTCGTTGCGTGGTAGATCGTGTTCGAAATACGAGGATACCGCCATATAGACTGCTGACCAGGTGTTGGCGACGGACGAATTCTTGAAACCTTGCACTTGGGGCGCGGTGCCGGTGAAGTCAATTTCCAGGGTCTCGCCCTTGACGCCCAAGCGAACCCGGATGGCCTCGTCGACCGTTTCAAAGCAGTCGTTGTCGATGGGCTCTTCGGCTCGGTAATCGCCGTCGGGAATAGAGGCAACGCAGTTACGGAAACTGCGGTCGGCGTGGTCGAGGATGCCCTCGAAGTAGCTGCGGTACTGATCCATACCCAATTCTTCGACCAGGGCGACGATACGATCGGCGCCAATCTTAGTGGAGCCGATCATGGCACGGAGGTCACCATCCAGAGCCTCCGCAGTACGGGTGTTTATCATCAGCAGACGCCAGATGTCTTGCCGTGTCTCGCCATTGACGATTAGTTTAAGAACCGGCAGTCGGATGCCCTCGTGGAAGATCTCCTTGGCTTCCGAATTATATGTACCGGCCGCGCCGCCACCAATATCTGCTTGATGAGCCCGGTTGCAGGCAAAACTTACCAATTCCCCAGCAAAAAAGACCGGTCGGGCAATGACCCAATCGGGTAGATGATTGCCGCCGGCAGTGTAAGGGTCATTCAAGACGAAGACGTCGCCGTCCCATATGTCTTCGGCGAAATCTCGCAGTATCGAGCGCACCGCAAAACCACCACCACCTGTGTGAATAGGAATGCCGTCAGCCTGACTGACCAGCGTTCCGTCGGGATCGGAAATGAAACAGGAAAAGTCATGGCTTTGTGAAAATATGGGACTGCGAGCCGTCCGTGTCATAACCCAGCCCATTTGGCGGGAAATATGATCAAGTCGGTTCTGAACCAGTGCCAGAACGATAGGATCCAGATCTGCCATATCAGTCATCTGGCGCCTCCAAGTCGATCAGGAAATTGTCCCCTTGATCCACGATTAGACGATCGTTTGGTCCGACGTATACTGTTGTGGTCAGTTCTTCGATCAATAGCGGCCCGTCCTGTTCAAAGCCTGGGGCCAAGTCAGGGCCGGAATAGATGGGTGTTTCCATCCAGCCATGTATTTGATCCGTATAGACCATGCGTCGGGCGATAGGCGTCGGTAAATTTTTCATTGGAGCTCTTGCCATAGGGGAGATCTGTTCGATCAGGCCAAGTGCCGTGACCCGCAGGGCGGTGATTTCGATGGTGCCACCGGGCTGCGTATGGCCATATTGGCGTTGGTGGTCGGCATCAAAACTCTGGCGAGCGGCAACTGCATCAAATACGCCTTCGGATAATTCAATCCGGATGGACCACAATTGGCCACGATAACGTAAATCAAGTTGCCGGCTGATTTTCGCCTTGTCGCCAATGAAATCGTCGGCGGCCAATGCCTTGGTCGCCCGATCGATTAGGGGATCGAAGCCTTCCCGCAAAGTCGCTTCATCCACTGTATCCAGATTGTCAAAATGAACGGAGAGATAGTCCTGCCGGATGTCGGTGTGCAGCATTCCCAAAGCACAGAAGGCGCCAGCTTGCCGGGGGACGTAGGCGCGGCGGCAGCCCAAAGCTCGGGCCACCCCGGAGCCATGCATAGGCCCTGCACCCCCGGCAGCGACAAGCGTAAATCGCCTTGGGTTGTGGCCCCGTTGGATAGAAATATGTTCCACCGCGTGCAGTAGGTTCTGTTCGAGCAAGCGGATGATGCCCGTGGCGGCTTCTTCGACAGTAATGCCCAAAGGCGTCGCTATCTTGTCCAAGACGGCCTTTCGGGCTAGGGCGTCGTCCAAGGTTACGCTGCCACCTGCATACGGCCCCGGCCGCAACCGTCCCAAGACCATATAGGCGTCGGTAACCGTTGGTTCCAGGCCGCCCAGTCCGTAACAGGCCGGTCCCGGACGCGCTCCGGCGCCATGCGGCCCAACATGAAGCAAGCCCGCTTCGTCCACCCGGGCGATGGTGCCACCTCCAGCGCCTACCGTGTGGATATCTACTGATGGCGTGGCCACGTGATAGCCATCAATCATTAGTTCATCGGTGACGGCCACTTGGCCCTCACCCATCAAGGTCACGTCGCAACTGGTTCCACCAATTTCCATGGCGATTAGATTGTCATTTCCTGCCAGTCCTGCGTACAGACCCAGGGCACCGACACCTGCCGCTGGTCCAGATAGGACTAAGTTAACGGCGCGTTCAGATACTTGGTCCACGGAGACGGCGCCGCCGTTACTCTGTAACAGCAGGATCGGTCTTGACAGGCCCTGCTCCCTTAATTCGGCATCCAGGTGGCGCAGATAACTGACTACCTTGGGCGCAATATAAGCATTGATCACGGCAGTCGAGGTGCGCTCATACTCGCCCATGATCGGGGCAATGCGGCTGGAAAGAGATACCCAAGGAAACGGTTGCAAATGTTCCGCAGCCGCGTCCTCGTGGGCTGGGTTGCCATAACTATTTAACAGGGCGATGGCGATCGCCTCCACGCCTTCTGCTTCGAACACTTCCATTGCCTGGTCGATGTCCGATGCGACCAGTGAGGCTAATTCCTCTCCGTTCTTATCCAGGCGACCGCCGACTGGCCGGCGTAAATAGCGGGGGACCAAAACCTCAGGAAAGGGGGAACGATGATCCCACATGTTCTCGCGAATTCCACGTCGGATTTCCAGGCTATCGCGAAATCCTTTGGAGGTTAGCAATCCAACCTTTGCGCCCTTTTTTTCCAGAATTGTATTAGTGGCGACTGTGGATCCATGGAAAAAAAGAACACAATTCTGAAGCAGCGTGGGCAGGGTCAGAGATAGTTCCGCGGCGGCGATGTCCAACACGGACTTGACGCCCTGACTGGGGTCAGAAGGAACAGACGGTGCCTTGAAGACCCACAAGTCCCCAGCATCGTCGCGAAGAACCATATCGGTGAAAGTGCCGCCGACATCAACACCGATACGCCAGGGTGATTTGGGTGCAGCCTGTCTCACTAGCAGGACGCCTTTACCTGGACCAAGATGTGTGCCGCTCTGGCTTTCATTAATACTATGCTTCCAAAAGCTGTCGGACGGCCGCGCGCAGGAAGGCCTCGTCCTCTGAGTTGTCGATAGGATTGCCGGCGCGATGACCCCAGATGGACTCGATCGGACGGAATTCTGCTTTGGGAATTTGAGCGCATTCAGCTTCAGCATCCTCGGGCGTGAAGTACAAATCCGTGCGAGACGGCATGATCATTGTGCGGCCCTTGATCGCACCCAAGGCAGCCGATAGGTTCCCGTTGTAGATTTCGTTGTCCGAAACATCGGATTGGTACCAGGTGGACAGCATGGACAATAGATCATCGGCATTGCGGCGAAGGAAATTTCCTTCCCAGGCGCGTACCAAATAATCCTCCAGAGAGGCAAATCCCAGTTCTAGATACTTCCCCTCGCGATAAAAGGCTTGGCTCATGGCCCAGCCGGCGTAAAGCCGTCCCATAGCGCGAAGTCCTCGTACAGGCCGGTCAATAAAGCCGCCGTTTTGCCAGTTCTGGTCAGCGGTCAGAGTGGAGCGAACGCCTTCCAGAAATACCTTGTTATGGGGCGACGTTCGTGCTGAGCCGCAGACGGCGCAAATCGTCTCCACCTGATCGGGAAATATCGACCCCCAGTGCAGGACTTGCTGGGCGCCCATGGACCATCCATAGGCCAGAGCAATTTGGTCAATTGCGAATACGTCCGCCAGCATGCGCCGTTGCGCCTGCACATTGTCCCAATGGCTGAATGGCGGAAAACGCCCCATCCCGTATGGTTCCGCAATGTTGGAAGGCGATGATGACAAGCCGTTACCGAACATGTTTGGAATGATGATGAACCAATTGTCCGAGTCCAAAATTTTGCCGGAGCCAATCAACCATTCGATATCCGTGTGGTGTGCGCCATACGATGTGGGATACAGAATGACATTGGACCGATCCGCTGCCAGCTTGCCATAGGTCTGGTAAGTCAGTTGAGCGTTTGGAAGTATCATTCCGCTTTGCAGGTGCAGATTACCTAGATCGAAGACCTTCTTTTCGTCCATGTTCATCCCTTCCTTCGGATATCTTATCGTCAGCATGTAGAACGGTCCAACATGATCCGAGTTCTGTAATAGAAAGGGGTAGCCTTATGACCACCGAAACAAAAGCAGCGACGGAATTTACCAGGGCAGCACAAAGGGCCGTCCGGGAACGTCTGCCCTTTTCCGATACGGAAGATTTTGAACTTGCCCGCCGTGGTTTCATTGCCACCATTCCCGACGGCGTCGTGCGCAACGAGCAGGGCCGCGCACTTTGGAATTTACAAGCCTATGACTTCCTCAATGACGAGGAGGCGCCCGATACCGTAAACCCCAGCCTGTGGCGCATGGCTCGCCTAAACATGAACAGTGGCTTGTTTAAGGTTTGCGAACGGGTGTATCAGATACGCGGTCTTGATTTGGCCAACATGACAATCATCGAGGGAGACGCAGGCCTCATCGTCATCGATCCTATGACGACGGCGGAGATGGCCCGTGCTGGATTGGAATTATACCTGGCTCATCGGCCAGCCAAACCCGTGGTCTGTGTAATCTATAGTCACTGCCATGTGGATCATTACGGTGGTGTCGTGGGCGTAATCTCGACCGACGAAGTCAAAGCTGGCAAGGTTGTCGTGATCGCGCCGGACCGGTTCATGGAGGAACTAGCCGGAGAAAACGTATTGGTGGGGAACGCCATGAGCCGCAGGGCTCAGTACCAGTTTGGCGGTTTGCTGCAAACCGGTCCCAAGGGCCAGGTAGACGCAGGGTTAGGTAAGACAATAGCACGTGGCCGAGTGACTTTGATTGCACCTACGTGTGTCATCACGAAGCCGACTGAAACCCACATGATTGATGGCGTTGAGGTGGAATTTCAATTGGCGCCGGATTCTGAAGCACCGGCCGAAATGCATATGTTCTTGCCTCAGTTTGGGGTTTTGAACCTGGCAGAAAACGCCACCCATTTGCTACATAATCTAATTCCTCTCCGTGGAGCCTTGGTCCGGGATTCCCGAATGTGGGCCCGCCATATCTCAGACGCGATTTGTCTTTTTGGTGACCAGACGGATATCTTGATCGGCCAGCACCATTGGCCCACTTGGGGCCGTTTAAAGGTCCGCGCATATCTTGAGAACCAGCGAGATATTTACAAGTATATCCATGATCAGACAGTGCGTCTGATGAACCATGGATTGACGCCAGCCGAGATATCGGAGCAACTCGACTTGCCGACAGGGCTGGATCAAAATTGGTCGGTGCGTGGCTACTACGGAACCGTGTCTCACGATTCAAAGGCCGTCTATCAACGTTATCTGAGCTGGTATGACGCCAATCCGGCCAATTTGAACCCTCTTCCACGCGGGAAAACTGCACTAAAGACGATTGAATATATGGGCGGATCTGCCGCGGTGCTGGAACGTGCCCGGAAGGATTTCGAGGACGGTAATTATCGCTGGGTGACGCAGGTGTTAAGTCATTTGGTGTT
>CAXGCE010000011.1:0-13748 GCA_964007795.1 uncultured Alphaproteobacteria bacterium
AGCCCACGCAGATTGGCCACTAAGTCGGTTTGTGTTCCTGAAGAATTTTCGAGAGATTTATTACCATTGTTGATAATGCTGCTTCGTCAAAGGCGGCTTTCTTTTCTGCTACCGCCATTCGAAACGACTTTAGATCAATTGGTAGTCTCTGGCTTACGCTTCGATTTGCATTTTCTTCTGAAGAGCCGAAAGTGGAACGTGGCGGATCAGCGAGCTTCCTGAACTTGGCGAGGTTGGTAGATGGCCGTATGGTCGATGCGGGCCACGACACGTTTCCTACCAGCTAAGACCACTGCATCAAGTTCCACGAATAGATGACCTTTTCGTTCGTAATTGTTGGTCACGCGGGCTCGCACCGACAGGGTTTCGCCCATATTGACCTCTGAAAAATGTTGTATGGAGGAACCCACATGTATCCAGGGGCCCAAATCTACATTGTGGTTTAAAACCCAATTGCCGAATCTTAAAATTATACCGGGATGAACCAGACGCTTTTCACGATAAACCGGAAGGGTCTCACGAACATTATGCAGATATTCCGTGGCAAAATGCTCGGGGATTGTCATGCTGTAGGTGCCTAACAGGGCTCCCACCGGCAGGGATTTTGGGGAGGCTGGTGGCCGCTCTCTGGGTAACGGGGCATTTGAAAATTGTTCAAGATTGGGCTCCTCCGGCGCAGCGCGATATATCTGGGCTGTGCCCTCGGCGCAAAGCTGTCCGGCGCTTTCGACTTTGATTTTCATGGAATTTTGCTCTGCATCCACGAATGTCGCCTTCACTGTGGCGATAGCACCGTCATAGACCGGTTTGATAAGAAGGCAATCGCAAGAACCGCTGACCAGCCAATTCTGCCCCCAAGTTTTCACTGCCGGATGGGTCAGGTAGGCATAGACATCGACACCGGGCACCAAACCGCCCTCAAACCCAAACTTCTTAGCCACCGCGTCGTCGTGGATCTTGTTATCGGAGTTTTTCGAGGTGTTGTAGGCTTCGAGTTGATAGGTGGCGATAGTGTTCATAGCAGTTCCATTAGTCGTCTAGTGCATCTCGAAAACGATAATAGGCCCGCGCGGCGGTCACGGCGATGCCTCGAAATCCATGCAGAGGAAGGCTGTGGAGAGGAGATGTAGCAAATTCAAATTCCGGGTCCTCCGTACCCAGGATACGGTCAGCCAGGATGCGCCCCATCATTGTGGCCATAGCAACGCCGCGGCCGTTATATCCCAATCCGGCATACAGGTTGGGAGCCAACTCATGTAAATGTGGATAGTGATCTGTGGTTACTGCCACTTTACCGTTCCAGGAAAATTCAAATTCGATATCGCCAGCTTCCGGAAAAAGGGTGCGCGCCCTGTCCTTCAGACTATCGTAGACCTTGACCGCGCCATTTTCATAGGCCGATCCCCCGCCGCCCATTATTAGGCGGCCATGATTGTCCATGCGGAAATACCATAAAACTCGATGGGTATCCGACAAGACCTCGCCGCCACCTAGTATCTTGCTGCGAAAGTTCTCGCCTAAAGGGGCTGTGGCGACCTGGACGCTATATAGAGGGATGATGGATTTCGCCAGGCCCGGCCATAGATGATCGGTATAGCCGTTGGTGGCTAGGATGACCTTGTTGGCGGTCAAAACGCCACTGGGTGTTGCCAGACGCCAGCCCGTACGGCCCCGGTTTAGAGAGGTAACTGGGCTACCGCCGTGCACCCTTGCACCACGCATTTGTGCCGTCTTTGCCAATCCGCGCGCGTAACTCAGCGGTTGGACGCTGCCGCCGCGTTTGTCGATCCAGCCACCGTGATAACGATCATCACCCATGCGCTGGGCTAGTTCGTCCCGTTCCATCCAGGCCACGTTGGCATCACGTGTCGCCCAGTCGTCATAGCGCCGGCGTAACATTGGCAGCATCTTTTTGGTATGGGCTGCCTGGATCCAACCATTTTGCTGAAATTCGCAATCCATCTCGTATTGTTTAATCAGATCAAATACGAGATCCGCCGCGTGACCGGCGGATTTGATAATCTTCTCGCCCAACTTCGGTCCAAATCGTAGTAGTATTTTGCTTGGATCTTCCTTCAAACCGGGGATGACCTGGCCGCCATTGCGTCCCGAGGCGCCCCAGCCCGGTTCTCCCGCCTCCAGAACAACAACATCAGACCCCTGTTCCGCAAGATGCAGCGCCGATGACAGGCCTGTAAAACCGCCACCGACAATGGCCACGTCGGCCTGCTGGTCGCCGTCCAGGGGTGGCGTGACTGAAGCCGGTGCTGCCGTGGCTACCCAAAGAGAGGGTGGCAAGTCAAAATTCTGGTAAGGTGCGTTATTCATCAACAGACTGTAGCATGGGAATTCGGAGGCGATGGAGGGGCTGGTGAAAATCCTGGGCTTGGCCTTGGTCGCTTATGCGGTTCTGGTCGCAGGCTGCGCGATGATGCAACGTAGTCTGATGTATTTTCCAGATAGCGACTTAGTGTCGCTTCCTGAGGGTTTTCAGGCGGTGAACTTCAGGACGTCTGATCATCTCGAACTTATCTCATGGTACCGCCCTGCACAAAAAAGTTATCCCACTCTGGTCTATTTCCAGGGTAATGGCGGCAATATTTCCCACCGCATATACAAAACACGACCGCTGTTCGAGGCGGGTTATGGCCTCATGCTTGTCGGCTATCGTGGCTATGGCGGCAATCCCGGCAGTCCTACGGAAGATGGATTATACCTTGATGCCCGTGCCGCTCTGGACTTCCTGAAGGCTCGGGGGATACCAAAGGAACAACTTGTGCTGGTGGGGGAGTCCTTAGGTAGTGGCGTGGCCGTGCGCATGGCTTCCGAGATCAGGGTCAAGGCGGTAATCCTCGAGGCGCCCTATACTTCTACTGTGGATGTTGGGCAGGCTGCCTATTTTTTTCTGCCGGTCCGCTTGCTAATGTATGACCGGTTTCCATCCATAGATCTGATAGGCCGCATCCAGGTGCCATTGCTGCTAATCCATGGCGAGGCTGACAATATAATACCCATCCGTTTTGGTCGCCGCTTGTTTGAAACAGCGAAGGAACCCAAGGAGGCACATTTCATCGCCGGTGCCGGGCACAATGATTTATTTGAGCATGGCCTGACGGATATCGTACTCGACTTCCTAGCACGCCTGCCGCGTTAGGCGAGCGGTTTGGCGCCGTCGCGAGCGCCATATGCCAGATAGCGGCTGCCGCCGACCTCATCAAAGGTCAGGGTCTGGCGATAACTATCGCCTGAGGTTGCTCGGAACGTTTTCCTAACGCTTGTTGGTGCAATGCCTTGCATCGCTTCGCGTAATACCCGTCCGTCCAAGTCCGGGACATCAAGGCCAAGGCAATGCAGAACCGTAGGTAGTACATCGATAATGCCGGTCGGGATATCGACGGATTGGGGGGATGCGAACAAGTTTCCTGAAAACGCAAGAACGGAACTCACTTCATAGGGCGATAGACCGCCGTGTAGGCCACAGCCTTCAGGAATTTCTGCATTGTCATGCAAACATCGACCTAGCAAACCGCCATTCGGAGCTACTGCGTCTCGGGCCAGGACAAAGACAATGTCACCGCTGCGTGGGTGTTCACAATTGGCAGCCGAAAGGGGCAGGGCACCGGACGGCAGGCCTTCTAGGTCACGAGCAAAGATGGGGCCGCACCAGGATTGGTTTTGCAACCACGATACAAGCTTTCTTTGATCATTCTCGTCTTCGGTATACAGGGAGCCGAAGGTGCCTGGGATTAACGTCAGTCGATCCACATCAAAGCCAGCCGCTGAAAATTGGTTCTTGAGGCCCATAGGTTTACCGTGTGTGGCCACATGTCCATGGTCGGACAGAGCGATGATCTGCAAATTTTCCCTGCCGCTAGTTTTCCGCCATGCCAGCAGGCGACCGAAGGCGGCGTCTGCATGGCGGATGGCCTCCGCCGCTTCCGCGCTTTCGATGCCGCGATAGTGGTAAGGTGTATCCGGGTCGGAGAACCAAAGGATGGTCACGGCAGGGTCACGCTCCGGCGCTACCGCATCCATATAGGCATCGACCACCCAGTCAATTTGGGCCTTGTTGGGCAGATCGGGATCTGGAATTGGGCCGACAGCGTCAACGATCGCCAGTCCTGCCTCGGGCGTAGTGGATTTATCTAGACCATGAAGGGAGATATTGAGATTGCCGAGCACCCTCGCTCGATGGTGGAGTATTCGATTGCCGCCGGGGGTGCCGCAGCCGACGACTGACAGTTCCAAACCGGCACTGTGCAGGATTTCACCCATGGTGGGCGCCGTCAGAATTCCATCAAGGACATCGTCTGCCGCACTTAGCGCATCATAATCGGCGGTGTTGAGAAAACCCCCGGCGGCCGCTTCAATGAATTTGTTTGCTACCATACCGTGGCGACTGGGGTGGCAGCCGGTTACCAGACTTGATTGGTTAACCCTTGTTTCTGTCGGGAAAACAGCACGATTGTCGGTGCAATGGGCACCCTGGCGGCAGAATTCCGTAAGGTTTGGCATGAGATCATCGTCCACCATGTCGGGACGAAGTCCATCGAAAGCAACGATCAGAAATCGAATATCTTTATTCATGAACGTAGTCATAACAAATTGCTCGGGTGACCGCCAAATGTCATGATTTGGGACCGGGCAATTACAGAATTCATGGAGGAAGTATCATGGCGCAATTAAACGGTTCGGAAATTCTGGCTAAGGCCCTGAAGCGGGAAGGAGTGGACGAGTTATTCTTCCTAATGGGCGGTCCCATGCTAGCAGCGGAGTCGGCTAGCATCAAAGAGGGCATCCGATGCATTGATGTGCGCCACGAACAGGCCGCCGCCATGATGGCCCAGGCCTATAGCCGCCTGCAGCAGCGTCCCGGCGTTTGCATGGCGGCGTCGGGTCCGGCCACCATAAATCTATCGACAGGGCTTGCTAATGCACTGATCGACTGCTGTCCGGTGGTGGCTCTGGGTGGGGCCAGTCCCATCCTGGGCAATGGAAAGCAGGTATTCCAGGAAATTGACCAGATGGAAATCATGTCCGGCTGTGTGAAATATGCCGCTCGGGTGCATGACGCCCATCGCATACCAGAATTGTTGAATACGGCAATGCAGCGGGCTATGTCGGGTAAACCGGGTCCCGTTTATTTGGATTTGCCCGGGGATGTACTTTACCAGATGGTGGATGAGGAAAAGGTCAATTGGGCCCTATCCGGTCGAAGCATATTGGGTTCGCGTCCGCCTGCTGACGAGGGCCAGATCGAGACACTCGTGCAAGCCCTTAGCAAGGCTGAACGCCCCGTAATATTGTCCGGTAGCGGCATTATTTGGTCCCAGGCCTGGGAAGAACTGCATGCCTTGGTCGACGCCACGGGCATTCCTTTTTACACTACACCCCAAGGTCGTGGCGTAGTCCCCGAGGATCATGAATGTTGTTTTCCCGCCGCGCGGTCAACGGCATTTCGAGATGCGGACTTGATTGTCGTCCTCGGCACGCGGCTGAACTATATTGTGGCCCATTTGGCGGCACCACGATTTTCAGCGGATGCCACGATAGCCCGCATTGATATCGATGTTGACGAGATTGCCGAGAGCCCGCGCAAGTTAGACATTCCTATTGTCGCGGACGCCAAAACTGCCCTGGGGCAGTTGAATAAGGCGATCGAGGGCCGGATTGATCCGTCTCAATATGAACAATGGCGCAACAGTCTAGCTGAAAAAGAAGCCTCAAAGCGGTCCTCTCCAGGCAGCAACAGCCTGTCCGATGCTGTGCCGATCCATCCCTTGCGTCTGTGTGAAGAGGTAAAGAATTTTATGAACCGGGATGCGGTCCTGGTCGTCGACGGACAAGAAATTCTAAACTATGGACGTCAGTCCATGCCTACCTATGCACCGGGCCATCGCCTGAACTCAGGCCCCTTTGGCACCATGGGCGTGGGCCTGCCGTTTGGTCTGGGCGCCAAAGTTGCCAAGCCTGATACCCAAGTGATCGTGGTGCATGGCGACGGCTCCTTTGGTCTTAACAGCATGGAACTGGATACGGCTGTTCGCCACAATATCCCCTTACTGGTGGTAATCAGTCTGAACGGCGGGTGGACAGCTGACCCGGACAAGGACAAACCAGGCCGGGAGTTGGGCTACACAAGATACGACCAGATGGCCGAGGCCTTGGGTTGCTACAGTGAATACGTAGAGGAACCAGGCGAAATTCAGTCTGCTCTGGTCCGTGCCCAAGCCAAGGTAGATGAAGGGATGGTTGCCGTGGTCAACGTCAAAACCGACCCGGCGGCACGGGCGACGACACAACGGTTCGCGACCTATTCGACCTAAAACCCGGCCTCTGGATCCTTCAGGTATTCCTCCTCTGCTGGTGTATTTGTCCGACCCAATGCCTTGTTGCGGTGAGGAAACCGGTTATATGTAGCTATCAGGTCTCGGTGTTTGATCATGGAGTTATAGGATCGATCACCGTCCTCATCGCCACGCAGGGCGGCAAATAGTTCGATCCCCTGTTCTTGTGTGGGTAGGTGCTCAGCATGTTCGAAAGGCATGATGAGGAATTTCCTGGGTTGTGTATCCAGGCCTTCCAGCCATCCTGCTGCCGCTACATGTTTGGATATTTGAATCGCCTTAGCGTCGCCCGAAAATGCCTGGGCCGTACCACGATGCATATTGCGGGGGAACTGGTCCAGCAGGAGGCACAGGGCTAAAGATCCGTCGATACTGTGGGTCCAATGATCCAACTCACCGGCCATCGCGGCCTCGACTGTCGGGCCGAATTTTTCCTGAATTTCGGCATCAAAGTCCGAGCTGTTGGCGCTTTGCTTGGCAAACCAAATGTCCCGCTGCCGTCCGCGTTCCTTGGAGCCAGGTGGTCCAAACCAGAAGTCAATTACCTCGCGTTTGCACTTCACGCCCATTTCTCGCAGTACGCATTCCCGCGCATACCCTTCGATCCGGTTGCGCCATTCGTCAGGGAACGGCATTGCCTTGATTTCAGTGGTATGCACATCGGTAACCAGTGCAGCAGTAAAAGACGCCGTGCAGACAAGGGCGCCGCCAACCTTGGTCATTTCAAAGCGATGGGTGATCGAAGTACGTCCCAGTTTTTCAACGAAAATTGCGATGTCCAGACGTTCACCAACGACGATGGGCGAGTAAAAATCAAAATGGAGAGAGACCGCCGGACTGCCCATATTGTTGCGCTTCAGATCGTAAAACGTGGTGCCCAACACCGCTTCGTACCAGACTTCTAGGGCGTCAATGGCGATGGGGATAAAGCTACCCGTATAGGCGATTTCGGCGGTGTCGCTGTCGCTCCAATTGATGCGTCGGCGCACGGTAAGGGGTATGTCCTTTTGCGGCTTCTGCCCGCTGAAATCGGATGTGGGAATGGGGTCGTCATGGGAATCATGCATCAACCCATTATGCATCCATAGCGGATATTGCCAATCGCGGCTAAACTAGCCGATGCAACTAAATTTCCCTTCCGAGGTCCGTTTTCCATGACAAGCGAAGACGTGGCACGTGTTCAGGATGCCGCACCGCTGCCCATGCCCTGGTTGCTGATTTGGGCGACCTGCCTAGCCACCTTTACCATCACAGCCAGCGGCTCCACTCGGACACCATTTTTGATGGATATGTCCCGCGATTTGGACGTCAGTCTAGCTATGGTTGCCAATCTATTTGGTATTACTTCTATAGCCTGGGGTCTGGCTTCATTTTTTGCCGGTATCGGTTCGGATGTAATGGGGCGGCGACCGTTCTTAGTGGGCGCGCCCCTTGCGTTGACTGGTGCAATGGTTGGTTTAGCAGAAGGTGGCAGTTTCCTTTCAGTGGCCGCTTGGGCGACCCTGGGTGGTGGCTTTTGCGGTCTATTCACTGGGGTCAGTATGGCAGAGATTGCCGGCAAGGTGAGCGACAGACAACGGGGTAGGGCCTTGGGTTGGGTTATGGCTGGGCAGTCTATGACCCTACTGGTTGGTGTGCCCTTGGCTTCCTGGATCGGTGCCTCGATCGGCTGGCGAGGCATTACTTATTGCGTCGCTGCTATGGCCTTCTTGTCGGCCTTGGCCATGTTCTCAACGACAACCGCGATGCCGCAACAGGTTCAACATTCCGCTGTCTCCCGACAGCCGCTATTGCGCGCTGCATTAACGACGTCTGTATTGCGTTTGTTGGGCAGCGTCATTGCCGAGCGAATTTGTTTTGGTCTGGCAGCAGTTTATTACGCTACCTTTATGTTGCAGACTTATAGTTTGTCGCTGGAAGTGCTCGCAATTCCGTTGATGATTTTTGCAGGCGGAAATGTATTGGGCACGATCGTCGGCGGACAACTTGGGGATCGCCTGCGCAATCGTGCGCTGACATTCGCTGTCGCGTTGGTGGCGTCCGGCGGAGTGGCCATATTGCTGTTTAGTTGGCCGGCAGGGGCGCCGGTATCAACGGCACTAGGTTTCGGCTATATGTTCGCCAATGCTATAGCGCGGCCGTCCCTGATGGCCGCGCTGTCCAATGTGCCCAGCGAGGTCCGAGGCACAGTCATGGGTTTGAACAGTACTGCCGCTTCCGCAGGCTGGTTGGCCGCAGCGGCTCTGGGTGGCTGGATTTTGTCCACCATAGGTTTTTCCGGTTTTGGGCCCTTAGCTGGGGCACTGGCAATATTGGGGGCTGTCCTGGCATTATTGGGCCGCAGCTGAGAGGGGTAGTATGGACAAGAATGTTACCTTTACGGTCAACGGGCAGCTGCATCATATTGAGACCGAAGCTGCGACGCCGTTAATCTACGTGTTGCGAAACAATATGGGTCTGACCGGCGTCAGGTATGGCTGCGGCTTAGAGCAATGCGGCAGCTGCATGGTACTAATCGATGGTGAGCCCGCCTATGCTTGCAGCCGTGCTGTAGATTCTGTAAAGGGCAGGGAAGTGTTAACAGTTGAAGGACTACACAATCAGGGACATCCATTGTTTGAGGCGTTTCTGGCAGAACAGGCCGGTCAATGCGGCTATTGCCTGTCTGGCATTCTCATTAACGCCAAGGCGCTTTTAGATCGCAACTCGTCACCTAGCCGCGAGGACATTACAGCGGCGTTAGACAATAATTTGTGCCGCTGCGGCGCCCACGTCCGCATAATTAACGCCGTGGAACGAGCAGCCGCGACCCTTCGGGGGATATCCCGTGCCTAACCCACTACCAAACAACATCACTTTGAACCCCCGTTTCGAAAACTGGCTGAACTTTCAAACTGGTGGCAAGGTCCGTGTGGCCACGGGCAAAGTGGAAATTGGTCAGGGAGTTACGACGGCTCTTTCGCAAATTGCAGCGGAAGAGTTGGACCTGACAGTGGATCAGATCATTATGTTGTCAGGCGACAGTGATCTGGGCCCAAACGAACGTTATACCTCGTCCTCCCTTTCGATCATGGATTCAGGCGCGGCCATCCGCGCGATATGCGCCGAGGCGAGAGGCCTGCTTTTGGCGCGGGCAGCTTTGCGCTTGAATTGCGCTATCGATCAGTTGTCCGTAGCTAGGGGACAAATTTCAATTGATGGCGAAGAAAGTGACGTCACTTATTGGACAGTTGCTAATGAAATTGATTGGTCTCGGGAAGCCACTGGCGAGGCAACGCCCAAGGCACCCGAGACATACAAAATTGTCGGAACAGACGTGCCCAGAGCCGATCTGGAGGCCAAAATTGGCGGGGGTGCCTTTATCCATGATTGGTTGCCGAAAGGTTTATTGCACGCGCGCATCCTACGCCAGCCCGGTCGGGACGTTGAGCTGCACTCCTTGGATGAAATTGCGTTGAAGCGGGCGGCGACTGGCGAGTTCAAAATTCATCGTCAGGACAATTTTATTGCTTTCGTCGGTGAGGACGAATTGGCAGTGGAACTGGCGGCGGAAGTAGCACCGAACCATGCAATCTGGAATGGAGTGAAGAAAGTTGATCCTGTTCAACAAGAGGCAGAATGGCTGCGCCCGCAGTCGTCCATTGACAATCTACACGGTGACACTGTTTCGGTGAATGCGACAGGCGAAGTTGTAAAGGCGACTTTCTCCCGACCCTACGTTGCACACGCATCCATTGCCCCGTCCTGCGCCCTGGCACGGTTCGAGGACGGTCATTTAACGGTCTGGTCCCACGGTCAGGGCATGCATCCCTTGCGTCAGAATATCGCCAACGTGGTGGGTCTGCCGGAAAGTGAGATTATGGCCCGGCATATGTTTGGCGCCGGTTGCTATGGTCATAATGGTGCGGATGACGTGGCCATGGATGCGGCTCTGGTGGCAATTGCCAACCCTGGCCGCCACGTGCGCGTGCAATGGCGCCGGCCTGAGGAATTCGGTCACGAACCTCTTGGACCGGCAATGCTGATCGATCTAACAGTTGAAGTTGATCTTCAGGGCTGGCCGGTGGATTGGACTGCAGAAATTTGGAGCCCTACGCATGTGCAACGGCCTTCGGCCGATAGCGGCGCTCTTTTAGCGGCAGATGCCCTGTCTGAAGCCGGGCCGCCGCAAGTACCAGACGACCCGCCGGAGGAGCGCGGCGGTGGTGGTACCCGGAACGCCAAACCATACTACGATATCCCCCGTAGTCGTATTTTGCATCATTTGATCAAAGAACCGCCAGTGCGCACGTCGGCCTTGCGCACCTTGGGGGCTTTGCCCAATATTTTTGCACTTGAGGCAATGATTGATGATCTGGCCAACCGCTGCGAAAAAGATCCCTTAGATTACCGTCTTGCGTTGTTATCGGACGAACGGGCGCGCGATGTGCTTTCCGCCGTTGCTAAAAACGCGAAATGGCGAGAACGTGGTATTGGAGGAGATGGTTGGGGTCTTGGTCTGGCATTTTCCCGATACAAGAACATGGCTGCTTATGCTGCTATCGCAGTCGCGTTACGGATAGACGAGAGAGTGAATTTGGAGAAAATTTGGGTAGTAGCCGACGCTGGCCTGGTAATCAATCCAGACGGCCTGCGTAACCAATTAGAAGGCGGAGCAATTCAAGGGGCGTCTTGGGCCTTGAAGGAACAGGTTACTCTGGACGGTTCCGGGGTTAGTTCGTTGGACTGGGAGGCCTATCCCATCCTTTGCTTCAATGAGGTGCCAGAGATCGAAGCGGACATAATTGACAAACCCTATGAGCCTTCCCTTGGCGTAGGCGAATGCGCTGTTTCGCCTACGGCGGCGGCTATTGGCAATGCAGTAGCACATGCACTCGGTCGGCGTATTAGCCACATGCCGTTATCGAGGGAGCGGATCATGGCCGCCCTTTTAAAAAGTGGGTAGAACTAAAATTGATAGTCCCTCCCGTAAAAGAGTAGGTCCGATACGATGTGATAAGGCATGGAAATCCGATTATTTTTTGGAATGACAATATTGTTGAGATTAAACAATTCCTTGTTCGCGAAGAGCCGCCAAATCATCTTCGTTCAGACCGGCTAGTTCACTGTATACGGATGTATTATCAGTCCCTAGATCGCGAGCGGTATGGCGCACCTTACCTGGATTATTTTTGAGTTTTGGCACTACGCTTTGCAAACGCACCTCGCCATAGTCATCGTCTTGAACCGGCACAATGGCTTCTCGAGCTAGAAACTGAGGGTCATTGAATATCTGGCTGATGGAATAAATTGGCGCCAGTGTGCCCCCTTCGCGTTCAAAGGCTTCGATTGCTTCCGCTTGCGTATGGGAGAGAAACCATTCGGTAAATATCACGTCGAGTTCGGCTCTATTTTCGAACCGTTTTGGGTTGGAGGTATACTTCGGGTCTTCAAGCATTTCTGGCTGGCTAATGGCGCGGGCATTGCCTTTAAAAGTTGCTTGAGTACTGCCGGATAACGATACGAACTGATCGTCAGAGGTGCGGAAGACATTTGCTGGAGCGGAATAATGAGAAGCATTGCCCGTGCGCTGAGGTTCCTCGCCCAACTGATCGTATTGGATGGTCTGGGAATCAAGAAGACGATACGTTGCCTCCGTCATGGACAAGTCTATCTCCTCGCCACCTTTGTTGATGCCTCGTTCGCGGGCCAAAAGGGCCATGAGAACTGCGTTGCAAGCGAATAAACCGCCAATGCTGTCTCCGATGGGGTAGCCATTGTGCATGGGCGAGCGGTCGGCATCCCCTGTAATGTAGGCGAGTCCCGACATTGCCTCGAATATGCGGGCAAAGCCCGGTTTGTTTGCATACGGCCCAGTCTGGCCAAAGGCTGTAGCGCGTAGGATGATGAGGTTAGGATTAGCTTCCCACAGGGTTTCTGTACTTAGGCCCCATTTTGCTAGAGTGCCGGTACGAAAGTTCTCTAGTAGGACGTCAAATTTGGGCAGCATCTTCAATAGTAGTTCAGCACCCGAAGGTTTTCGAAGGTCTAAAGTAATAAATTTCTTGTTGCGGTTCGCTGCCTTCCACCAGACCGATTTGCCGCTCTTGAACGGCGGGAAGCTGCGAAGACCATCGCCCACACCTGGCAATTCTGCCTTGACTACCTCGGCACCAAAATCCGCCATTATGGTGCCGGCGAGAGGGGCGGCAAGTATGGTTGCAATATCCAAAACCCGGATACCTTCCAGGGGACCACTCATGTTGTCAGGCATTTTTTCATACTCCTCATTTAAATTTACACATTTATGTAAAAGCCCGTTATATCCATAAACCTGATATTTTTGTTCTTCTTGCAACCCAATAGATATATATTCTTTCAAATCATTACCTGTTAGTTGTATGTTATTACCATGTCTTATCTTAGCCATTATCTTCACGCTCCCATTGTCCTTGTCTTCTATCCCATACCCAGAACACATCATCATTAGATACTATTATTTCTGATTCACAATCCTCATTCATATTCATTGGGTTAGTATTTTCATAGCCATTCATATAATATTCATTATCATCTTCTCTTGCTAACCTCATGCCTAATTCACATGGTGGTGGATTAGGTGTCTTATCAGTCATGCTAACTGTGTCACCTCAGCTTTACTATCCTTTATAATGTCAGGGTACCACCATCTATCATTACCAATAAGTGATTCTCCATACTGATCAACATTATGTGTTTGTAATTGTACTAACAGTTTCTTCATACTAGCAGTAGCCTCATCTAATTCTTTCTCACATTGTGGGTTAGGCATAGTTGTTCTAGATTGAACAGATAGACGGAATTTGTATATATCCCACCCTATCTTCATCAAACCCATTAGCTTATGGTGATACTGTTCTTCTGTTAGTGCCATATACTATATCTCACCTGCTGACGTTGAATGGTGTACAACTCATTAACCCTTATCATAGATCAACACCAAATGTTTCTCTACATCTAATTCTGATCTGTTCTTTCTCAGTAGGATCAGGGTATTTAATTAATATAGTTTGATTGATACATTGTATAGTATCATGTGTATCATTGTATACTTCTATGAACTGTTCTATATCTCTTGGTGATAATACATATGTAATATGATTCTTTGTTGCAAGGTCATTAGTAGTAGAGGCTACTGTAAGTAGTGGTGATTGTACTGTGTCTATTGGTATGCCTGACCAATCCAATGTCTTCTTGTTTATCTTTGGTGTTGGGTACTCTCTTGTTTCTCCAATAAGCCTTGACCTTAATGGCTCTGTTATTGGATTGACACCTGCATAGATTGGTGGGTTGGTTGTGCATACTATCATAAGTTTTTCTTCTCCTTCTACATTAAGTACCTGACCAGCTACATCAATAGATTTTCTTTTATCAAACAATGAT
>CAXGCE010000012.1:0-13703 GCA_964007795.1 uncultured Alphaproteobacteria bacterium
CCATAGCCAGCATGCAAATTTTTGATAGCTAAGGCTATGTTAGACATCGCCGCTATGACCCAAATAGACGGCATGACGCCTGACGGCCTCTTAACCTTCTTCGCGTACCGTGGTAAAATCGAAGGTCAGAACCACAAGAAGTACCATCCACTACAGAATGTGCTAGATCAACAGGCCTATAACAAGTCTATCGCCCAGCTGTTATACCTGTTCGATTTCGATCAAGGTTCCGCAGAAATCCTTAGGATTCAGGAAAAGTACGGACTTGCCGTGGGCCCCGATACGGGGTTCCCCATCTCCCAGGACGCGCGCCCCTTCGCGCTTCAGTTGGTCGCGTGCCGCGATGATGTCTGTCACTTCGAAACAGATATGATGCATGCCGCCATCAGGTGAACGTTTTAGATAATTCTCGATCGTGGAATCTTCTCCCAAGGGATGGATAAGTTCGATCTTGGAATTCGCTAATTCCACGAAAACCGTAGTTACGCCATGTTCCGGCAAGTCGATGGGATCCGATACTTTGGCGCCCAGGGTATCGCGATACAGAGCCGCCGCCGCGGTCAAATCGGGCACCGCGATGGCAATGTGATTCAACTTTCCAATCATATAAATATCCCCGTTATGTTCATTTGCATCAATCTACGCGGATGATTCGCGCCTCGATGACGGCCCTTTTGCCCAGCCGTTTTCGAATCAGACGACGCAGAGCGATCCTCGCTGCCTCGGTCATGCGTACGTCATCCCGGCGAGCCAACCGAGATAAATTATCCACGGCGTTCTCCACGGCGCGGGCACCCTCTTCCGCTAAACTAGTCAGGCCATCATCTGTCGCCAGGCCTTGCAGGATCAGTTCGGGGTCTGCCAAAAGCTCGCCGTCCTGGTTCGCCACCAGAATTACCGCGCCGCCGCCGCTGAAACTCAGTTTGCGCCGCATTCGTATACCATCATCATTAGCCGGTACAACGACGTCACCATCAACGAAACAGCGGCCACTTTGTACTTCCGCCACCACCTCCGTGCCACCAGGCTCCAAGCGCAGAGCCTGGCCGTTTTCAATCACCATAGCCTCGGGCACCTGCATGGATCGGGCGAGTTCCGCATGGGCCAACATGTGTTTGTATTCGCCATGCACGGGCACAGCAATCTTAGGCCGAACCAAACGATACATTTCCGCGAGTTCGTCCCGGCATGGATGGCCCGAAACATGGACACCGCCTTCCTCTTCTCCAATAACCTCAACGCCATTCCACAATAGACGGTTCTGCACACGGCCGATGGCCGTTTCATTGCCCGGTATCACACGTGATGAGAAGATCACCAAATCTCCCTTTTCAAACACCACATGACGATGATCACCGGTGGCTATTCGCGCCAACGCCGCCCTGGGCTCACCTTGGCTGCCAGTACATAGGAACATCACTTTATCGGGAGGAAGATAGCCCCCTTCATCATCCGTCAGGGGTGGTGCGATGTGCTGCAGGTAACCGCAGTCCCGCGCCGCGGCCAGGATGCGCCAAAGCGATCGCCCCACCAACACCAGATGACGGCCATTGGCGGCGGCGACCCTTGCGACCGTGTCGATGCGCGCTACATTAGAGGCAAAGGTTGTCACCGCAACCCGCCCCCTCCGGTTGGCGCAGATTTCCAACAATTTATCGCGCACTTCCGCTTCCGAACCCGAAGTGCCCTCGATCAGGGCATTGGTGCTATCGCCTATCATCGCCATGACGCCTTCGTCGCCTAGGAGGCGCAGTGCCTCTTGATCGCTTCCAGGCCCCACCAGGGGTTCGGGATCCAACTTCCAATCGCCGGTGTGCAGGACCAGACCCGCATCCGTACGAATGGCCAGTGCATTCATTTCTAAGGTCGAATGGGTCAGTGGTACAAAGTCAATGCTGAACGGTCCGATCTGCAACCGTTGGCCTGGTTCAATTACATGGAGGGGCACTTCGTGCAACAGACCGGCTTCTTCGAGCTTGTTGCGCAGTAGATTACCAGCGAATGGTGTGGCCCAGACCGGACAGCGCAGGCGTCGCCAAAGATGGGCCACCGCGCCCAGATGATCCTCGTGAGCGTGGGTGATGATCAGGCCAGCCAGATCGTCCCGTCTGTCAGCAATGAATGTTGGATCAGGAGTGATCAAGTCCACGCCCGGAATATCACTGTCTGCAAATGTTACGCCCAGATCCACCAACAACCATTGCCCGGCAAAACCGTACAAATTCATATTCATGCCGATCTCGCCAGAACCCCCAAGGGGCAGAAAGATCAACTCGTCTTCTGCAAACTCAGCCACTCAAAAATCCCAGATTTAGACGCCTCTGCTGCGCCGATAGATTTCCCGCAATCCCAGCATGGTGATGTTGGGGATGATGGCTTCTATCACATTCGTGGCGCCTTCGAACACAGGTGCCAAGCCGCCAGTAGAAAGGATTTTCATAGGTTTACCAAACTCATCTTGGATTCGATCTACGATCCCTTCAATCAATCCCACATAGCCCCAAAACACACCCGAATGCATACAGGCTACAGTGTCCGTGCCTATAACCTTGACCGGTTTAGCTACATCGATACGGGGTAATAGGGCGGTCGCGTTATGCAACGCCTCAAGGCTCAAGTTGATACCGGGAGCGATTACACCGCCGCAATAATCTCCCGCCTCATTTACAACATCAAAGGTCGTAGCGGTTCCAAAGTCGACGACAACAGTTGGTTGATTAGGAAACAAAACCCCTGCACCAACGGTGTTACAGATGCGGTCGGCGCCGACTGGCGGCGTCGCGTTCACTTCAACACCGTAATTGGTTTCCTCATCGCCCAGAACAAGCGGCTCTGATTTGAAATAGAAACTGCACAGACGGCGCAGATCGAACAATGCCTGAGGTACTACGGTGGCGATTACCGTATCGGTAACCGCTTCGAGTTTGAATCCGTTCAGATTGAACAATTGGGTCAGCCATACGGCATGTTCATCAGCTGTACGGGAGGATGAGGTTTGTTGACGCCATTCACCAATGGTGTCTTCGCCAT
The DNA here is from genome assembly GCA_964007795.1 of uncultured Alphaproteobacteria bacterium. GTDB lineage: Bacteria > Pseudomonadota > Alphaproteobacteria. The sequence continues at coordinate 3,031 of CAXGCE010000012.1, forward strand.
CGAATAGGGTGAATTTGACATTGGTGTTATTCGCATTGATCGCGAGCAGCATACAGGGCAATCCTTACATCTGTGGCAGGAATACCTCGCCGGCGGTTATCATCCTGATGGTACCGTCGACTTCTTCGACCAGCAGGCTACCACTGTCACCCAGCTCACGAAAGATGCCGGTAAATTCTTCCTGGGGCAATCTTACATGGACCGGACCATTCAGACCCGCAGCCCGTTTCAGCCAGGCTGACCTCAACGGCCCGAACCCCTGGACACGCCAAATGTCGAGCCAATACAGGAGGGCCGGGGCAAGGGCATGAAGCATGGAATTCGCGTCAACATTCGCCACGCCTTGCGCGCGCAGCGAGGTAGCAGCCAGACCGGCATCGTCAGGATGGTGCGCCACGTTGACACCCATGCCCAAGATTAGCCAATCAATCCCACCGGGCGAATTTGCCGCAGATTCCAACAAGATGCCGGAAAGCTTGGCGCCATCGATCAGCACATCATTGGGCCATTTGTGCACCGGTGACAATTGCGGCGCGATTTGAACGACTGCCGTCGACAGCGCTACCGCCGCCAGAAAAGAAATCTGCGCTGCCGTCGCGGCATCGCATTTGGGACGCAACAACAGAGACATGTACAAATTGCCAGGCTTTGACTTCCATTGTCGGCCGGACCGTCCGCGGCCCGCCCACTGCTCGCCCGCTACCACAAGAGTACCTTCCGGCGCACCTGCACGAGCCCGCTGTTTCACTTCATCGTTGGTCGATGCAACGCTATCCAGGAAGACCGGTTGGAAAAACGCAGGTAAATCGTTCACGGAACCAGGGCGGATGCGGCCATCTCTGCGGATGCCACGAATGGGGCAGTGTAAAAGGCAAAAAATACCACAAACACGCCGCAAAGTCCGATCACCGCCCGCATCTCCATGTTCATGGGCCGCTCGAAAGGCTCCGCTGCCTCATCGAAATACATCACCTTGATAATACGCAAGTAGTAGAAAGCCCCTACGACACTAGCCAGCACGCCAATCACTGCCAGGGCGTAAAGCTCGGCATTCACAGCGGCCATGAAGACGTAAAACTTTCCGAAGAAGCCGCCCAAGGGTGGTATGCCAGCCATGGAAAACATGAAGATCGCTAATGATAACGCCATCAGGGGATTGGTTTTGGACAACCCGGCCAAGTCGGAAATGCCCTCCACCATGCCAGTTTTGCGGCGCATGCAAAGGATACAGGCAAATGTCCCAATGTTCATCGCGACATATACCGCAAGATAAATCAAAACACCCCGCACGCCTTCGGCACTGCCAGCCGCCAGGCCGATCAGGGCAAAGCCAACATGCCCGATGGAAGAATAGGCCATCAGTCGTTTAATATTATCCTGCCATATCGCCGCGAAAGCGCCCAGCAACATAGAAAGTATGGAGATGAAGACGACGATTTGTTGCCAATCGGCGCTGACGGCAATGAACGGAACAATCAGGGCTCGCATGAACAAGGCCAGGGCCGCCACTTTGGGGGCCACAGCAAAAAAGGCGGTTACAGGAGTTGGCGCGCCTTCATAAACATCCGGCGTCCACATATGAAATGGTACCGCAGAGACTTTGAAAGCAAGGCCGGCACACAGGAAAACGATGCCAACAATTAATCCGACGGAGCCATTTTCCACCCCCTTTAGGGCTGCCGCGATTTCCGCGAACCCCGTAGAGCCCGTAAATCCATAAATCAAGGAACAGCCGTACAGCAACATACCAGACGACAGTGCGCCGAGAACGAAGTATTTCAAACCCGCCTCGGTCGAGCGCAGGCTGTCACGGTTGAAGGCGGCAATGACATAAAGCGCAAGACTTTGCAGTTCGATCCCCATGTACAATGCGATCAGATCGTTGGCGGAAATCATCATCAACATGCCAAGAGTGGCAAGAACGAACAGCACCGGATATTCAAACCGGTTCATGCCTTCTTCCTTGATATAACCTTGCGACATGATCAACCCCGCGCCGGAAGCAATCAGCACCAAAACCTTGGCAAAAGATGTGAATCTGTCAGAAATATACATGCCGGCAAAACTGACGGCACTTGCCGACTCGGCTTGCCAGACTATGGCCAAGGTCACCGCGAACGCCAGGACAGCCAAATAGCTCAATAGACGCGTCGAGCCGTCGCCCCGGAAAACGCCAATCATCAGCAAAACCATGGAGGCAATAGCGAGAAATATCTCGGGCGCCGCGGTGACGTAGTTGTGTGTGAAGGTCATCCTATGTCGCCCCTAATTCGCTGCCAACTGCATAGACCCGCCAGCAGCCGCTTGTACCGCCGTCTGATACTGATGGATCAGATTATCCACCGACACATGCATCACATCCAAGAAGGGTGCCGGATAAATCCCCATTAGAACCGCCAGGATGACTAAGGGTGCGAACAGGGCGATTTCGCGGGCATTCATGTCAGCAATCTGTTTCAGATCATCCTTTTCCAATTGACCAAATATTATCCGGCGATAGAGCCAAAGCATGTAGGCCGCGCTCAGAATGACGCCAAGGGCAGCAAGCGCCGCGACCCAGGTATTCACCTGATAGACGCCAACCAGAACCAGAATTTCGCCGACAAACCCAGCGGTTCCGGGCAAACCCACCGAGGCCAACATAAAAATCATGAAGGTGAAGGCATAGATGGGCATTCGGTTCACAAGACCGCCATAGTGAGCGATTTCTCGGCTATGTATACGATCATAAACCACGCCAACAACCAGGAACAAAGCGGCGGAGACAATGCCATGACTGAGCATTTGGAAGATGCCTCCCTCGATACCCTGAGTGTTAAACGTGAAGATGCCAATGGTAACAAAACCCATATGCGCCACTGAGGAATAGGCGATCAGTTTCTTCATATCCTCCTGCATCAGGGCCACCAATGAGGTATAGACAACTGCCACCACCGAGAGAGTAAATATCAGCGGCACGAACTGATCAGAGGCCAAGGGCAGCATGGGTAGGGAGAAGCGGAGGAAGCCGTAACCTCCCATCTTCAATAGCACGCCAGCCAAAATGACCGAACCCGCAGTTGGTGCCTCTACATGAGCATCAGGTAGCCAGGTATGAACTGGCCACATAGGCATCTTAACTGCAAATGATGCAAAAAGAGCTAGCCAGAGCCAGGTTTGCGCCTCAGCAGAAAAGCCATAACCCATCAAAGTCGGGATGTCCGTGGTCCCCACCTCAAAATACATGTAAATCATTGCCAGCAGCAGCAATACCGAACCCAGCAGAGTGTATAGAAAAAACTTGAACGAGGAATAGACCCGCCGAGGCCCGCCCCAGACCCCGATGATCAGAAACATCGGAATCAAACCACCTTCGAAGAACAGATAGAAAAGCACGAAATCCAAGGCGCAGAATACGCCGATCATCATGCATTCCAGCAGCAGGAAGGCGATCATAAATTCTCGCACACGCAGCGTGATGGCCTGCCAGGAAGCGAGGATACAAATGGGCATTAGGAAAGCGGTTAGAACCACGAACAACACGGAAATGCCATCCACGCCCATTTGGTAATCGATGCCGCCACCCAGCCATGCATAGCGCTCTATGAACTGGAATTCCGCTGTTCCATTTTCGAAATTTGTCCAGATCACCAGGCTGACCAGGAAGGTCAAGATGGTGGTCATAAGCGCGACGCTTTTCGCGTTGCGGTCGGCGGCTTCGTCACCTCCTTGGGCAAATAGGAAAATAAATGCCGCGCCGATCAAGGGCAGGAATGTAGCGAGACTGAGGAGTGGCCAATCACTCATGATCTAGTGCCCTCCACCCGAGGACGCATAGAACAGGGTTACCAGTAACGCGACGCCGATCAGCATAGCGAAGGCGTAATGGTAGAGGTAGCCACTTTGCAACGCCGAGGCACGCCGCGCCACTCGGATCACCGTGGCGGCAATGCCATCGGGTCCGAACCCATCGATGATGCGCCCGTCACCCTGTTTCCACAATTGGCGGCCTAACCATTTTGCCGGATTGACAAGAATCAAATCGAACAGCTCGTCAAAATACCATTTGTTCAACAGGAACAGGTACAATTCCTGATGCACCTTGGCCAGGTCGCCGGGAATATCCGCCCGCCGGATATAAAAATGCCAAGCCAGTGCAATACCGATGACACAGGCCAAGATGGGCGCATACTTGACCCAGGCTGGTACATGATGGAAGGCCTCCATAATGTGATTATCGGGCAACATGACAATGGCATTGCCCCAGAAGGCGCCAAATCCCTCACCCACGAAATAGTAGTTAAATAAAATTCCGCTAAGGATGGAACCCGCCGCCAGGACATAAAGCGGCACTAACATGGACCAGGGCGATTCATGAATATGGCTAATGACTTCCTGGCTAGCGCGCGATTCACCGTGGAAAGTCATGAACAACAAGCGCCAGGAATAAAATGCCGTCATCACTGCCGCTGCCAAGCCCAGCCAGAAGGCGTATTGTCCCGCCCCTGTGTGGGCCGCAAAGGCGGATTCTAATATGGCATCCTTGGAGTAAAAGCCTGCGAATACGGGCAGGCCGGCGAGAGCCAAGGAGCCAATCCACATCATGGCGTAGGTCTGGGGAATGTACTTGTAGAGCCCGCCCATGCGCCGCATGTCCTGCTCATTCGACATAGCATGAATGACGGAGCCGGAGCCCAGGAACAGAAGCGCCTTGAAAAAGGCATGGGTGAACAAATGAAAGATCGCCACCGGATAGGCCCCCACCCCCAGGGCAAAGAACATGTAACCCAGTTGGCTGCACGTAGAATAGGCGATCACCCGCTTAATATCGTTCTGCACCAAACCCACCGTAGCGGCAAAAAACGCGGTCGATGCGCCGACAATGGTCACCACGGTAAGAGCGACAGGGGAATATTCGAACATCGGGGAACAGCGGGCGACAAGGAATACACCAGCTGTGACCATGGTCGCCGCGTGGATCAGGGCACTAACCGGCGTTGGACCTTCCATGGCATCGGGCAGCCAGGTGTGCAGTGGCACCTGGGCCGATTTACCCATAGCGCCGATGAATAGCAGAATGCAAATAGTCGTCATGACGTCGAATTCCCAACTCAGGAATTCCAACGTCTTGCCAACCTGATCCGGACTGGCTGCGAAGACAGTGTCCAAATCGACGGAACCGAACACCATAAAGATCGCCATGATGCCCAGGCCAAAACCGAAGTCGCCAACCCGATTGACAAGAAATGCCTTGATGGCCGCAGCGTTGGCTGATGGCCGGTGATACCAGAATCCGATCAACAGATATGATGCCAGTCCCACGCCTTCCCAACCAAAGAACATCTGCAGGAAGTTGTCCGCCGTCACCAGCATCAACATTGCAAAGGTGAATAAGGACAGATAAGCCATGAAGCGGGGCTTGTGGGGATCGTGGGACATGTAGCCAACAGAATAGACATGCACTAACGCCGACACCCCGTTGACTACAACCAACATGACCGCTGTTAACTGGTCAATACGCAAGGACCAGGAGACATCGAAGGTGCCCGAGACGATCCAAGACGCCACCTCGACTTTGACCGGCTGGCCGTCTAGGGCCACCTGCCAAAATGCCACTAGGGACAGCACCGCCGAAATCACTACCGCGCCGCAGGTAATCCATTGCGACGGACGATCTCCCAGGACCCGGCCGAATATGCCGGCAATTAGGAACGCTATAAGGGGTAGGAAGACTATAGCGTGATACATCTAACCCCTAGCCCTTCATCAGGTTTATATCTTCGACTTCGATGGTGCCGCGATTGCGGAAGTAAACCACAATGATAGCTAATCCGATGGCTGCCTCGCCCGCTGCGACCGTCAGGACAAACATTGCAAAGATTTGGCCGACCAGGTCGTTCAGGAATACTGAAAAGGCAATCAAATTGATGTTTACCGCCAACAGCATCAGCTCGACGGACATCAAAATAATGATGACATTCTTTCGGTTCAGGAAGACCCCAAAAATCCCGATGGTGAACAGTACCGCTGCCAGGGTGAGATAATGGCCAAGGCCGATTGAAAAAAACTCCGTCACATGCGCACCATCAAATGCCCTGCCCCGGCTGAATTTTTTTAAGCTCCACCGCGTCCTCGCGCCGCCGGGCCAATTGGTCCCGGATCACCTGTTTGCGGACACCCGGGCGCTGCCGCAGGGTCAGCACAATGGCCCCTACCATGGCAATCAGCAGGATCATGCCCGCAGCCTGAAAAAGGTAGATATATTTTGTGTAGAGCACATCGCCCAACGCAGCGGTATTTTGGCGGTGAACCATGTCCGGGATCGGCTCGGTTCCCGTCGCCAAGACCTCCGGTGATATGGTTGCCGTGCCTAGAACCATCAGCAATTCGACCAACAGGATGATGCCGACCAATAAACCGATTGGCATGTATTGCAAAAATCCTTCGCGCATCTCAACGAAGTTGATGTCCAACATCATGACCACAAACATGAACAATACTGCCACGGCCCCGACATAAACCACGACCAGGACCATCGCCAAGAATTCCGCCCCGATCAGCACGAAAAGGGCCGCCGATGTAAAGAAGGTCAAGATCAGGCACAAGACCGAATGCACCGGATTGCGAGCACAAACTACCATTATCCCACCAAACACCGCGATTATGGCAAAAATGTAAAATGTCATTCCCTGCAGGATCATTCCGTCATGTCCTATCTAACCTAGCGATACGGCGCGTCAGCGGCGATATTCGCCGCAATCTCGCGCTCCCATCGATCGCCGTTGGCCAGCAATTTCGCTTTGTCATAGAACAATTCCTCGCGGGTTTCGGTCGCGTATTCGAAGTTGGGCCCTTCTACGATGGCATCCACCGGGCAAGCCTCCTCGCAATAACCGCAATAGATGCATTTGGTCATGTCGATGTCATACCGAGTAGTTCGCCGGCTACCATCATCTCGTGGTTCAGCTTCTATGGTAATGGCCTGTGCGGGGCAGATCGCTTCGCACAGTTTGCAGGCGATGCAACGTTCTTCTCCATTAGGATAGCGGCGCAAGGCGTGTTCGCCTCGGAATCGGGGGCTCAAGGGGCCTTTTTCGTAAGGGTAATTCACTGTTACTCGTTTGCGGAACATGTAGCGAAAGGTCAGGGCCATGCCCTCGACAATCTCCCACAACAGCAGGGCACGGACGTTCTGTCTCATGAAGCTCATGGTTCAGGCTCTTTTCATGTCTGCGGCACCAGATCAAAGGCCACCAGTACGCCGGCCGTCAACGCCACCCAGAATAGAGAAAACGGTAAAAAAACTTTCCAGCCCAGGCGCATCAACTGATCATACCGATAGCGCGGCAAGGTGGCTCGCACCCAGACGAAAACAAATAAGAGGAATGAAATTTTCAGGAAAAACCAGATGGGTCCAGGTATCCAATTGAATGGCGCTATATCGAACGGCGGTAGCCAGCCGCCAAGGAACAGGATCGCCGTCATACCTGACATCAGGATCATGTTGGCATATTCGCCGAGGAAGAACAGGGCAAAGGTCATGGAAGAATATTCGGTCTGATAGCCCGCAACCAGTTCCGCCTCGGCTTCGGGTAAGTCAAAGGGATGACGATTAGTTTCCGCAAGAGTCGAAATAAAGAAGATAATGAACATTGGGAACAGGGGTATGAAGAACCAGACTCCTTCCGCCTGGGCCCGCACCACGTCCGAGACGTTGAGCGATCCGACGCAAAGCAGGACCGTTATAATGACAAAGCCGATGGAAACTTCATAGCTGACCATTTGCGCCGCCGAGCGCAGGGCGGATAGAAAAGGATATTTGGAGTTAGAGGCCCAGCCCGCCATGACAATGCCGTAAACACCCAGAGAGGAGATGGCGAACAGGTACAGGATACCTACATTGATGTCCGAAATCACGACGCCTTCATCAAACGGGATCACTGCCCAAGCCACCATGGACAACAGGAATAACAATATCGGCGCAATCACGAAAATAAACTTGTTGGCCGAGGTAGGGAGTACTGTTTCCTTGAAGAATAGCTTGGCTCCATCCGCGAAGGCCTGCAGCAGGCCAAACGGCCCGACCACATTTGGGCCCATACGCAATTGCATAGCGGCCATGATCTTACGCTCGGCATATGTCAACATGGCAACGAACAATAGTAGCGGCACCACGATAGCCAGGATTTGCGCCACGATAAATATGCCCGGCAGCAGGTATGTGGCCCAGAACTCAGCCATCGATGCCCGTCGCCTCTTCCCCTCCTAGGTAAAGTTGACTGCATTCCGCCATCACGGCGGACGCGCGGCAGATGGCGTTGTCTAGATAATAGTCGCTGACAGGGCTTTCAAACGGCGCCTCGGCCAATTCGCCAATCGCCCCAAAGGCACCCATCTCGCCCGGGGCCACCTCGTCGGTTTTTGCCAGGGTGGGCGCCACCTCCACCATATGTTGGCGTAACTGCGCCAAATTATCATAGGGCAAGGGCTGTTCTAAAACGTCTGAATAGGCGCGCAATATGGTCCAGTCCTCCCGTGCATCACCAGGCGGATAATTCGCCCGCCGGCCATGTTGCGCCCGACCTTCCGTATTGACCCAGGTCGCAGCCTTTTCGGTATACGCGGCCCCCGGCAGAATAACATCAGCGCGGTGCGCGCCCGCGTCACCATGATGACCCTGATAGATGACAAAGGCATTGCCGAGGCCGTCCATGTCAATTTCATCAGCGCCAAGCAGCCAAACCAGGTCAATCTCGCCTTTACCAGCTCCGTCGACGATTGAGGCAACGTCCCGCCCGCCATCACCCGGCAGAAAACCGATATCCATGCCACCGACCCGCGAGGCGGCTCTGTGCAAAATGTTGAAACCATTCCAATTGTCACGGATCATACAGTTCTTTTCAGCCACTTGACGGGCGAGTCCAAAAACAGCGGCACCGTCATCACGGGCCACGGCGCCGCTACCCAGCAAAATCATGGGCCGCTCCGCCACCGCAAGAACCTGGGCAAATTTATGACTACCGTCAAAAATTTCTCTCAAGGTTGCCGGGCCGGCGCCAAGGTAGTCGTATTTGTATGTCAACTCCACTTTTGGCCCGATCACGCCGACCTTCAATCCACCCCGCAGCCAACGTTTGCGGATGCGGGCATTGACCAGGGTTGCTTCCCAGCGCGTATTGGTACCGACCAGCAGAATGGCGTCTGATTCTTCAATACCCGATATAGATGTATTGAACAGATAATCGCCGCGATGCGTGCCGCTGATTTTAGCGCCGTCTTGGCGACAATCGAGGTTGGCGGAACCAAGGACAGCGAACAGTTCCTTTAAGGCCAGCATTGCCTCTACGTCCGCCATGTCGCCGGCGATGGCGGCCATTTGCGAACCTTCCATGTCATACATCTTGGCTTTAATGGCGGCAAAGGCTGTCTCCCAACTTGCCGCCTGGAGTCTGCCATCAACCCGCACATAGGGTTTGTCCAGACGCTGACGGCCCAGACCATCGACCGCATAGCGGGAGCGGTCACCCAGCCATTCCTCGTTCACGTCCTCATGCAGACGCGGCAGCACCCGCAGCACCTCGTTGCCCCGGCAGTCAATGCGAATATTGCTACCCACAGCGTCATGGACATCGATGCTCTCGGTCTTGCGCAATTCCCAAGGTCGAGCATTGAACGCATAAGCTTGGTTGGTCAGCGCACCTACGGGGCAAACATCTACCAAATTACCCGATAGCTCAGACGTCAGAGCCTCTTCAACGTAGGTGCCGATTTCGGTCTCCTCGCCCCGGAAGGTGGCGCCCAGTTCCTCAACACCGGCGATTTCAGTAGCGAAACGGATGCACCGAGTACAGGTAATGCAGCGGGTCATGGATGTCGCGACCAAGGGCCCAAGGTATTTATCCTTCAAGGCCCTCTTATGCTCTGTAAACCTGCTATTGCCTCGGCCAAAGGCCATAGCCTGATCCTGTAAATCACACTCGCCGCCCTGATCGCAGATCGGGCAATCCAGGGGATGATTGATCAAAAGGAATTCCATGGCGCCCTTGCGCGCCTTGACAGCAACCTCGGAATTTGTGCGAATGACCATACCGTCACCCACGGGCATAGCGCAGGAGGCGATGGGCTTGGGTGACTTCTCCATTTCCACCAGACACATGCGACAATTACCAGCAATGGAAAGGCGGTCGTGATAACAGAAGCGGGGAATTTGGATACCCAGTTCCTCCGCCGCCTGTAACACGGTGGTATTCTGTTCTACCTCTATTTCCTGGCCGTCAATTGTCAGCGTGGGCATGTCTTTATGATCCTCGCTCTCACTCTCTCTAGGCCGCTGCAGATTGTCTATTTTTGCGGTCTATGATGCGCTCCTCAACCATGGGCCTGAAATGACGCATTAGACCCTGAATGGGCCAAGCCGCCGCGTCACCAAGAGCGCAAATCGTATGTCCCTCAATCTGAGTGCTAACTTCAAGCAACATATCGATTTCTTCCACGTCCGCCTCGCCGGTGACCAAACGTTCCATGACCCGCCACATCCAGCCCGCACCTTCGCGGCAGGGAGTGCATTGGCCACAGGATTCATGAGCATAGAATTTGGAAAGTCGGGCAACGGCCCTAATCAAATCCGTTGACTTGTCCATGACGATTACTGCTGCCGTACCCAGACCGGATTTTTCGGCCGCTAGGGAATCGAA
>CAXGCE010000013.1:0-13300 GCA_964007795.1 uncultured Alphaproteobacteria bacterium
GATAGGCCATGAAGGTGTGACCCTCCAACATTCCGCCAGAAGCGTCAATAATATTGGTAATAGTCGATCCGGCTGGCAACAATTTCACGCCTGGTTCTTTAACCCGCCCTGAAACGGAATAACTCCGCAGGCCCGTCCGACCGTTCTTTTTTACCAGATTGAGTATGCCAGGGCCTTCGCGACAGACCCGAGCAACCCAATAAAGAGTTTCAACATTGTGGACTAGTGTGGGTCGGCCAAAAATGCCTGATTGGGCTACGTACGGCGGACGATGTCGCGGAAGGCCACGTTTGCCCTCAATTGACTCAATCATGGCGGATTCTTCGCCGCAAATATAGGCACCAGCGCCTCGTCGAAGATCGATGAAACCGGGGTCAATCATTCCGTTCTCTTCGAGCGCCGAAATCTCTTTACGCAGGATTTCCAAGACAGCTGGATATTCATCGCGCAAATATATGTAGATTTTCTCAGCCTCGATGGCCCATGCCGCAATCAATGATCCTTCGAGAAATAAATGTGGCTCGCGCTCAAGATAATGGCGGTCCTTGAACGTACCGGGTTCACCCTCGTCAGCATTGACGGCTAGGTAACGTATACCGGTTTCTGCACGAACGAATGACCATTTGCGTCCCGCCGGAAATCCAGCGCCGCCTAATCCTCGCAGGCCCGCGGCCAACAGTTTTTCTTCTATTTCATTCGGCTCGGACAATCCGGCGCGAAACCCTTTCAGTGTTTCATACCCATCATGTGCTAAATAATCAGACAAAGATTGGTACGAGGGAATGTGGACGCTGAAGTTTCCAGTGTCGATAGCCTCAGCGACTTTGTCTGCCGTGGCGCAGTCAATGTGGTAGCGACCGATTTCCAACGCAGGGGCAGTATCGCATCGGCCTATGCAAGGAACTTTTACAACCCTGATTTCGCCACCACCTGCATAACCATCCCTAAGTGCCTCGAATAAGGAGTTCGCACCAGCCAATTCACAGGACAGTGACTCGCAGACGCGGATCGTAAGCTTTGGAGGTGGGGCCTCGCCTTCGCGGACAACGTCGAAATGAGCGTAGAAAGTTGCCACTTCGAACACTTCCGCCATCGAAATCTGCATCTCTTCGGCAAGCGCATGTAAGTGTGAATCCGAGAGATACCCGTAAGCATCCTGGATGAGATGTAAATGCTCGATTAATAAATCTCGTCTCCGTGGCTTATCACCCAGCAGTTTCTGGACTTGGTCGAGGGCACTCCTGTCCAGCTGCCTTCCCTTGGTCGTGTGGCGGCCGCGGCCTGAACCGTCCTTCCAAATTCCGTGGGGTGGTTTTGCTGCGGTCATAAAATTCCTCGGCACGCTAGAGAACGTGTTTGATTGTTGTTTCGAGTGTATGCAAGAAGGAACTTGCAGATGAACGCGGTGACATTAGAAGAAAGGCGTCTTTATCCGTTCTCAAGATAATTACGGCCAGATGTTCCATCATAGTTCTGGCTACCGCTCCAAGCGCAAAGACGTCCTGATGAAGATCGAGCGGACAGATCCGCTCCAAAGTACTGCGGGCCCTTGGTCCGGAAATCCGAAGCATTGCCCAACTGTCAGATTGGTCCGTGTAGTAAGCGGTCTCACCCAAGGCCTTGCTAATTTCACTGACGGCGTCGTCACCCTGAAACTTGAACAGAGCGAATGTCTGATCCCTTTGCATGCCCAGGAACCGCGTGCCGCCATCTGTTGAGACTGTAGATTTGCCGCATTCAGGGAAGTTAGCGCCAAATTTCACTGTCATTTCGTTTTGCAAGACCGTCCCGCCGCCAAGTGGAATGGCCATTGAAACCAGAGCGAAATCTGTGATTTCTGACAGCGAAACATCAGCGTGTTGCCTCTCAAATCCCGCAAGTGAGGTGGTGGCTGTCAATGTCTGCTCAAACACGAAGACGTTCTCCCTCGGGGTCGATAAAATGCGGTGAAACGATTTCGACGTTGACGCTTTTGTCCCGGACCATGTCGACTGCGGTCAAGACTTCACCTGTGCGATCCGCACCCTGTTTGATAAAACCAAGTCCGATGGAATGGCCGTGACTGGGGGAATAGGCGACCGATGTCATCCAACCTTCATCATTTTCAAGCGTGGCGGCATTGTCCTGTTTGACAAAGTGAGCTCCGGCCATCAATTCATCGTCGCGATTAACTGGAAAAAAGCCGACAAGGGCTAATCCGTCTTCGCGGTTGAGTTCGGGGCGTTCAGAAAGGGTACTGCCAATACAATCTTTTTTCTTCGACACCATGCGAGCCATACCAAGGTCTCGGGCAGTGGTCTGACCCGTGAGTTCATTTCCGGCGGCATGGCCCTTCTCAATACGCATGACCCCAAGTGCTTCAGTGCCGTAGGAAACGACGTCGTACTCTCTACCGGCCTCCATCAGTGCCCTGATAAGGGCGTCGCCGTAACGGGCAGGAACGGCGATTTCATATGCCAGCTCGCCTGAAAACGAGATCCGGAAAAGGCGACCCGGTATACCACTGCAGATTTTGACTTCTCCGCAGGCCATGAATGGAAAAGCTTCATTTGAGATATCAAAGTCCGCATCTACGATCTTTCTTAACAGTGCGCGCGAATTTGGCCCCGCGACTGCGAATTGGGCCCATTGCTCCGTTACTGAAATCAGATGCACGTCGAGGCCAGGCCAAAGGCATTGTCGGCAAAACTCCATATGGCGGAATACTTCTACCGCATTGGCGGTGGTTGTCGTCATGACAAAATGATGTTCTGACAGACGCGCAGTCGTGCCGTCGTCCATCGCTATGCCATCTTCGCGCAGCATTAAGCCATAACGTGTCTTTCCAACCGGAAGCTTGGCGAAGCCGTTGGCATAGATCTTGTTTAGAAATGCCGCGGCATCCTTACCCTGGATATCGATTTTTCCCAAAGTCGTAACATCGCAAACACCTACAGATGAACGAGTTTGTGCGACTTCACGATCAACGGATTGCCGCCAATGAGTTTCCCCGCTCCGTGGAAACCACTGCGCCCGCAACCACATTCCGGTTTCGACGAATATCGCACCTTGTTCTTCAGCCCACCCATGGCTCGGCGCAAGGCGAGTTGGCCGGAAATGCTTCCCACGGGATCGACCGCCGAATGCGCCAATGGGCACCGGCGTGTATGGCGGCCGAAAAATTGTCGTTCCTGTTTCCGGTATAGATTTGCCTAATAGCTCGGCCATGATCGCAAGAGCTGGGACGTTCGCTGTCTTTCCTTGGTCCGTTGCCATGCCAAGAGTAGTATAACGTTTTAGGTGCTCTACAGAGTAAAGACCTTCAGTTTGCGCGATTTTAAGATCTTTGACAGTCACATCATTTTGCAAATCAAGCCATGCGCGAGCCTTGCTTTCGCCGACATGCCAGAATGCCAGCACGCCGCTTGGTTCTCCGTCAGCATTGGCGACGAGACTGACAGTCGGTTCGTACCCCGTGGCAATTGCTGCGGCGTTTCCGGCTTCATGACCTTCGCTCAGGGCGGCGGCCAGCGTCATAGATCCATTAGCGGCGCCTGCGACCGCCAAGCCGGCCGGCAAGTCGTTTCCGGGCCCGAAAGCGGCGATATCATCCCGCCAAATCGGTTTGCTCCGTTGGTGGCAGGTTAGTTGTACGTTAGGGCTCCAGCCTCCGGAAACTGCCAGGCAGTCCGCATGGATAATTTGCCCGTTTGTGAGTTGAAGTGAATTCAATCCTTTCCGGCCTGAAGCATTTACGACCCTGCCGCCAGTCTCGATAGTCGCGTCAGGCAGTTCAAACGGGGTTGGTTGGTTCCGGACGTCGATCACAGCTGCGATTTCAATCCCTTTAGCAGAGAGATCAAGCGCCGTCCGCCAGCCATCATCATTGTTGGTGAACACTGCTATCCGTTTTCCTGGTGCCACGCCCCATCGGTTGACGTAGGCCCGGACACTACCGGCGAGCATGACGCCTGGCCGGTCGTTGTTGCCAAAGGCGATAGATCGTTCCGTCGCGCCAGCACAAAGGACGGCACGTTTCGAATAGATGCGCCATAACACCTGCCGCGGATTTCGATTTGATGCCGGCAAATGATCAGTCATGCGTTCGACTGCACCATAAATACCATGATCGAATGCGCCATATACGGTTGTGCGCGTCAACAAACGAACATTGGCAAGGGAGCTGAGCTCAGCTACTGATTTAGCCGCCCAGTCGGTGCCGGATTGTCTTTCTACCTCAAATGTCTCGGCATTCAATCGACCGCCCATGAGGAAATCTTCGTCGGCCAGTATGACGCGTGCGCCGGCGCGGCCTGCAGCGAGGGCAGCCGCAATGCCAGCTGGCCCGGCGCCGATGATCAATACGTCGCAATGCAAGAAACCTTTGTCGTAGCAGTCGGGATCTTCGTCGCCCGATAGCCGACCAAGTCCAGCCGAAGCCCGGATGATAGGTTCATACACCTTTTCCCAGAATGCCTTGGGCCACATGAAGGTCTTGTAATAAAATCCAGCAGTTAAAAAGGGTGAAATCACATCGTTGATGGCCATTAAGTCGAATGCTAATGGGCCGCGGTGGTTTTGGCTTGTAGCTTCCAGGCCATCAAACAGCTCCACTACTGTTGCCCGTGTATTGGGTTCCTGATGAGCGCCGTTGCGTAGTTGAACGAGTGCATTTGGTTCTTCCGAGCCCGCAGAAAAAATACCGCGAGGACGATGATATTTGAATGACCGCGCGACGACTCTTTGGCTGTTGGCAACAAGAGCTGATGCCAGTGTATCGCCTGCAAAGCCAGTAAGGCGTTGGCCATTGAAACGGAATTCAAGCGGTCGACTGCGATCGATCAGGCCGCCATTTATCCGGTTGGCCTGGGTCATGCACCCCGTCCTGCGGCGATCGCGACGTCCCGAGCCAATTCAACATTCTTGATTTCATGAGTTAAGGTGTCGCGCGTCACCACTAGCCACGAACGGTCGCCCTGTTCATGAAACCATAATTCACGGATGTCTCCGGCGCGGTTGTCGCGCAAGTAGAGATATTCATAGAACGTCGATGCGGCGTTTTCAGCTTGCCAATCGGGGCGTTCAATTAGTGATGCGTCACCTAAATAAGTGAATTCCAGTGCGTCGCGCGGTCCAAGAAGGGGGTGGTCGATAATCATTTTCTAGAGACCTTCAGTGCAAGTTCGGCTGTGCGCCGACGCCTTTTTCGTCGATGAGGTGACCGCGCATGAAACGATCCAGGCGCATCTCCGCCGCCAGGGGGTGCCGCTCGTCGTTTGCTAGTAAATGTGCATAACAATAGCCGCTTGCAGGTGTTGCCTTGAAACCGCCATAACACCAGCCACCATTAAAATAGAGGCCATCGATATGTGTTTTGTCGATAAAGGGCGAACCATCCATCGACATATCGACCAAGCCGCCCCACATGCGAAGAATTCGTGCGCGGCCAATCATCGGCATAATAGCCATTCCGCCTTCACATACGTCTTCTACGGCCGGTAAATTTCCCCGTTGTGCGTATGTGTTGTAGCCATCTATGTCACCACCAAACACCAGGCCACCCTTGTCGGATTGAGAAACATAAAAATGACCGGCGCCAAACGTTATGACGCCGGGCAGCAACGGTTTGATGCCTTCGCTAACGAAAGCCTGCAGGACATGGCTCTCAATTGGCAAGCGTATGCCAGCCATTGCCATGACGTGACTGGAAGAGCCAGCAACGCAAACTGCAATTTTTTTTGCGGAAATGGAGCCGCGTGTTGTTTCAACACCGGTGCATCGCCCATTTTCAATTTGAAAACCCTGGACTTCACATTCTTGAATGATATCGACGCCGCGGCTATCGGCACCCCGCGCGTAGCCCCAGGCCACCGCGTCGTGGCGCACTGTGCCGCCGCGCGGCTGCAGCAACCCGCCCTTTATGGGGAAACGCGCGTTTTCGAAATCAAGAAATGGGCACAATTCACGGATGCCCTGTTCATCCAAAAGGACGGCATCGGCACCTGACATGCGCATAGCATTGCCCCGACGGGCAAATGCGTCGCGTTGCGGGTCGGAATGAAAAAGATTAACGATGCCACGTTGGGAGACCATGGCATTGTAGTTAAAATCTTGTTCGAGATTTTCCCATAGTTTCAAGGAAAACTCGTAGAATGGTTCGTTTCCCGGCATCATGTAGTTTGAGCGGATGATAGTGGTGTTCCGGCCAACATTGCCCGAACCGAGCCAACCCTTTTCAAGCACTGCCACGTTAGTGAGGCCGTATACCGTCGCCAAATAGTAGGCCGTGGAAAGTCCATGCCCGCCACCGCCCACCACGATGATATCGTAAGAGGCTTTTGGTTCAGGGTCTCGCCACAGGCGTTTCCAGCCCTTATTGCCGGTAAGGGCCTGCCGAATAACTTCCCATCCAGAATATTTCATTTGTTTTGCTATCCCGATGGTCCAATGCGTTCGTATTATTGAATGTGGAAATTCAACTTGACAGTCGGAAAAAAGACAGTTTTTTTCGATAAATGGACAAATCGCTTAACAAGTTGGGTCCAATCCGTATCGGTCTTATGTTGATCGATGGATTTGCTCTAATGTCGTATTCCGCAGTCGTTGAGCCACTTCGGGCTGCGAACCTTCTCGCTGAACGGCCCCTTTATCATATCCGCCATATTGCGGAATTTGGATCGCGGGCGACTAGCTCCAGTGGTGCAACAATCAACGCAACAGCGTATGTCGGGGAGCATGTTGATTTTGATATATTGTTTATAATTGCAGGTGGCGATCCGACAAAATTCAAAGACCAGAGGGTATTTCAATGGTTGCGCCATATCGCAAATCGTGGGGTGACCCTTGCCGGCATATCTGGTGGCCCCGTTGTGTTGGCCGCCGCCGGTGTAATGGAGGATCGCCGCATGACCGTCCATTGGGAGCACGCCGGTCTGTTGGCAGAGATCTCGCCGAATGTACAAATTGAACGAACATTGTATGTCATTGATCGGGACCGCATTACCTGTGCAGGCGGCATTGCGCCTCTGGATCTTATGAATGCGCTAATCACCGAACACCACGGTGCGAAATTCGCCCAACAGGTGAGCGATTGGTACATGCACACTGAGGTCCGACCCTCAGGTGGGCCACAACGAGCCGGGATCACCGAACGTTACGGGACGACAAGCCAGGCGGTAGTGCTCGCTATAGAAGCAATGGAAAACCATATCGTTGATCCATTAACGCTTTCGCAGTTAGCCCTACTCACTGGCATAAGTCCGCGGCAACTAAATCGCCTTTTCCGCCTCAAACTGAAGCAATCGACTATGGATTTTTATCGTAACTTGCGGCTGGAAAAGGCGAGAGGATTGTTGATGCGGTCTCCGTTGCCGATTAATCAAATTGCCAACGCGACAGGCTTCTCGAGCTCCGCGCATTTTTCGCATTGCTTCGGCGTTCGATATGGCCAGTCGCCTACATCGCTTCGTTAGTGGTGTCAGGTGAATTTGCTTCCACGAAAAGAGCCGACTAATTTGATGCCTTGCAGATGGTCCGGTTGGTTGGACGTCTGTCCGATGAAAGGGCAGTTTTATGAGAATTTTGATCCTCCAACACAACAGGATCGAGCATGCTGGCATTTTTCGGCAATATCTAAGTGAGGACGGGCACGACTGGTTGCCGGTCCTATTAGACGAGGGCGAAAACTTGCCGCCGTTGGATGGGTTTGATGCCTTATGGGTGATGGGCGGTACAATGGACGCTTGGGAAGAAGTACGTTATCCCTGGCTCCGTGACGAGATCGAATTGATTAGTGAAGCGGTTGAAAAGCGGGGCATGCCGTTTCTGGGGTTTTGTCTGGGGCATCAGCTTTTGGCTACGGCCCTGGGTGGTGAATGCGCTAAATCAAAACAGCCGGAAATCGGCGTTTTGTCAGTGCAGCTCACTGAAAATGGTGCTACCGGGATAATTTTTGATGATATTCCAGATGTCTTCCAATGTTTGCAGTGGCACAGTTCAGAGGTTACGAAAATGCCTGCTGGTGCAGCTTGCCTGGCAACCTCACCAACTTGCTCCGTGCAGGCCATGAGTTGGGGCCCGAGGGCATACTCCATGCAGTTTCACTTAGAGGTCGATCCGGAATTTGTGGCAAACTGGACGGCAATTCCAGACCACAAATTACTACTGGATGCCGCCCATGGCGAAAATGGAATATCCGTCCTGCAGTCATCGTGTGACGATCAAATGACTTCATTCAATAACATGGCGGAACGGGTCTATATTAACTGGTTGCAGGCTACAGCCCAGGTTTGACGTGGGGGATATTAGGTGGATGCGGCGCGTGTCAGGGATAATCGCGCTGCCTCCAGGTGTTGCTTCATGATTGTTGCTGCCCGTTCCGGTTCTCTGTTTCGGATCGCTTCGAAAACTTCCCGGTGATGGGCATTGTATTCTGCAATGGTAGTCTCATTCAGTGTCAGTTGGCGCATTCGCGCCCATTGATCTTGGTTCCGGACGCCATTAATTTGCGCGACGATCCAAATTAACAATCTATTGCCTGTTGTCTCGGCCAACAAAGTATGGAACGCCGTATCGCAAACCGAGAACCGTGCCGGTTCTTCTAGACAATTCTCCATTTGCACCACCAATTCTTCTGCTTTTTCGAGATCTTGGTTGCGTGCATTTAGCACTGCGAGGCGACAAATGTGGGGCTCGAGCGCAAAACGGGTATCGATTAATTCAAGCGGGGTCGCGTTTGCGACGACTGGGTTTGTGGAATCGGTATCATTAGCCAATACGTATGTGCCGCTTCCTCTGCGGATTTCGACTAGGCCGTCATTAGCTAGCTGGTTTAAGGCTTCCCGAACTGTTCCACGCGCTACGGCATAGGTCTCGGCTAGTATGCGTTCGGCCGGCAGGCGCTCCTGGGATATCAGATTGCCCTGCCGGATATCTTGGCGTAGGAGCCCAGCAATTTCAGCCGATCCACGTTTTCTCATCGATCACACATTATGATGTCCGCCAAATTCTAGGCCAAAATAGTACCAAAATTTATAAAATTCAACCAATTAGCAAAAATTGGCGTTAAAGTGGTTGCTTTTTGGTTCGAATTTTTGGCAAGGTTATCTGTAATTAAAGAAATTCGTGGGCCGCAATAAGGGCCTGGATGATGAAATTGGGGGGAATTCTTGGCGTTTCCGGAGCAGGTTGATTATCTAGTTATTGGTGCTGGGATTCACGGACTTTCTACAGCCTGGCGTTTGGCTGAACGCTTGACGGAGGCCGGCGAGGATCCCGAGGGCCGCGTAATTGTCATCGACAAGGGCGGAATTGCTGCGGGGGCCTCTGGCATCGCCTGCGGCGTAATCCGCAACAATTATTTTCAACCAGCAATGCGTAATCTGATGGCGCATTCTGTCGGTGTCTGGGAAAGCGATCCGGAAGCTTTTAGCTATCACCCAGTCGGATACATGCAAATTTCCTGTGAAGCAATGCGCGACGATGTCGCGCAGATATACGCGGAGCAAAATGCAATAGGGTACGAAAGCGAATTCGTCGAAGGCGCAAACGCGTCAACCAGCTACATGCGTGGCATTTTTCACGACTGGCGAGCACAGAACATCACTTCAATCTTGCATGAAAAACGTGGTGGTTTCGCCAACAACACAAAATCCGTCTACGGTCTAGCAAAGAAGGCAGAAGATCTTGGTGTTCGCATATTGACCGGAGTTGAAGTTCTAGGGCTCAACGCGGAAAACAGTTCGGATGCTGTTCGATCGGTCGAGACTGATAGGGGCGTTATCAGTTGCGAACATTTGGTGATCGCCGCAGGGCCGTGGGTCCGTGACTTCTGGGATATGCTTGGATTACCCAAACGGATCATTGTCAAAGGCTCCAATGGGCAATATCACGATGGCGTGGATATGTGGCGGTTCTGGCAGCTCGAGGAAGGCATGCTGGAGGTCGATCCCAATATCCTAAAAACCAATGAAGGCAAGGAGCCGCCGGTCATTCATGTCGATACCGACGCGCCGCTGATTTCTGAAGTGGACGGGTCCGTAATTACCGAAGACATGTGGGGCATCTACTACAAGCCGGACGCGCATTTTGGTGGCATACAAGGCGGCGCAGCTCCTTATGAAGTTAAGACTGCTGTTGATGATGTTGCAATCGACCCTTATGGCCCCTCGAGTCCTGAATTCGTGTCAGGTCCCGAGTTTGCCCACATGTGGGTTTCAGCACTATCCCATTGCCACGGCCGGTTCGAAGGGCTGATGCCTCACTATCATCGCGAGCCGTCGGGCGGCATTGGATGTTTTACTCCGGATAGCTTCCCCATATTTGATCGTTTTCATGAAAATGTCAGCATCATTGCCGACAGTAATCATGGATACAAAATGATTGGTGTTGGCCAGCTTATGGCAAATGAAATTATGGGAGATGAGCAAGAGCTGTTGAGACCATTCCGATTTGACCGATATGAAAAGGGTGAAATGCATCCAGTTTCGAACAGCCCGTTTCCTTGGAGTTGACAGGCATACGGGGACAAATAGACAGCAACCGGAAACTGAGATTTCGCGCGGCACAATTGGGGAGTAAAGAGCATGGGCATTATGGACATTGAACGGTTTGTCGAAGCCGAAGGTCGGGCGGAAAAGGTGAAGGAAGTCCGCGCCAAAATTGACGCGCTAGGTATTGAATACCTATACCTGCAGTTTGTCTCGGTCACCGGCAAAATCATGGGAAAGGGCATTCCGGCGGATCACTGGGAAACAGTCGCGGAAAGGGGCTTTCAACTCGTATACGGCTCGACAGTCAACCTCTTCACAAATAGATCTGGTGAGTATCTAGGTTACGGTCCCGAGGCGGCGGAGTTGGTTGGGATTCCGGAACCCGAATCGTTCATGCAACTGCCTTGGGACAAACGTGTTGGGCGCTTCTATTGCACTCTATTCAGAAACCGCGAGGAGCGTGAGGATGCCGGGACGTATTTGACAGCAGATTGCCGCGGTAATCTGAGGCGTCTGCACGACGATTTTTCCGATAAACATGGTGGTCTTCGGCTCCGCATGGGCACCGAGCCAGAAATGATGTGGCTAAAATTTGACGAAAATGGAAAACCAACGGACGGTTATTCGAAGCCTTATTGTTATCACATAGATCAATTTGAGAGCCTGCGACCCGTCTTTATGAGAGTGTTAGAGTACGCACGCGCCATGGGCCTGGACATGATCCAGGGTGACCATGAGGACGCGCCAGGTCAACTCGAACTCAATTGGATGTTTGACGACGTTTTGCGTAATGCTGACCGCCTGACGACTTATCGTCAGATTTGTGCCCAGGTCGCCCGTGAGAACGGCATCTTCGCATGTTTCATGACGAAGCCCTTTATGGGTGTCTCAGCATCCGGCTGCCACCATAATATGTCCTTGTGGTATGGCGGCGAAGACGTTCTTTGTCCGACAGGAAATGATCCTCAGAACCTGCCTGGCATGGCCGGTAACTATCTATACATGAAGGGTGGTGACAATACATTTATGCCGGATACTGATGACCCGCAACTGCCTGGCAGGACCGGTCTAGAAGCTATTGGCGGCATTGTGCATCACTTGCGGGCACTGACCGCTATTGGCTGTTCGACAGTGAATTCATACCGAAGATTGTGGGATACCGGCTTCTGGGCTCCAATTTTTGCTGATTGGGGATTTCAGAACAGAACCACCGGTTTGCGTGTCTCAGCACCAGGGCGGTTTGAGTACAGATCGGTCGATTCGATGGTCAATCCCTACCTCATGGGCTCTGTGATTTTGGCAGCGGCTGACGATGGGATCGACAACAAACTAGATCCCGGTAAGCCGGAAGAGCGGAACATTTATGAGGCGATGGAGGCCGGCAAACAGGTCAAGAAGCTGCCTATGTCGTTGGGAGAAGCGCTTGAGGCGCTTGAGCAGAACGAGGTTGTACAACGCGGCATGCCTGGCGAAATGTATCGTCTTTTTCACGAATACAAATCGGACGAGTGGGCACGGTTCATGTCGACTGTTACTGACTGGGATAATGAAACCTACATGGAATGCCTGCCTTAGGCGCGCCACCAACACAGGCATTTGGAAAATCAATGTGAGCTGTGTTTACAGCCCATGAATAATTAGAGGGAGTACGAACTGCATGTGTGGAATTGCTGGAATTATACATCGCGGCAATAGTTCAAATGTCGGCAGCGAAATGACGTCGATGCTTATGGCGCTAAAACACCGTGGTCCCGATTCAACTGGTTTTGCGGTCTATGGCCCTCCTAATCTTGGTGACTATGTGATGCGCATCAAAGTAGCCGAAAAAGAGGATATGGCCACTGGTCATGATATCAAGGATAAGATTGCAGAAAGAATTGCCGAGGTTGAACGGCGCATCATTTTACATGGTGCAGAAATCAAGGAACAGGATGTGGCAACGGACTATGCTCTCCGTTATGTAATTCATACCGACGATGACACGGAGGATATGGCCCGCCATATAGAAGAAATCGACAGTGTAGAAATTCTCTCGCTTGGCAACGGGCTGGAATTAATAAAAGACCTTGGCGACGCTGACGAAGTCGGTGATGCGTATGGCCTCAAAGACTTCAACGGCACCCACGCCATCGGCCACACCAGAATGGCAACCGAGTCCGATGTAGATATCCGATCTGCGCACCCCTATTGGGCTTTTCCATATAACGACATTTCCGTCGTACATAACGGTCAGATTACCAATTATTGGATCATGCGTCGGGAAATGGAGCGCAAAGGAAATCGGTTTATGTCCGATTGCGATTCGGAATTGTTGGCCGTGTACACGGCCCACAATCTAGCACATGGCGTCAGTCTCGAAGAGAGCCTCACCAGGTCCGTTGAAGAGATTGATGGCGTATTCACCTATCTAGTCGCGACCAACGACCAATTGGGTATGGCCAAGGACACGATGGCGGCCAAGCCGCTGGGGATCACCGTCTGGGCCCAGAAGAACAGGCTGAAGGGGACGGCGTTGTTCAAAAGGCCCATGCCCGCATAGGCGATCAGCGCCGGCCGGTCGAGCCGGGGCGCCCGACCGGTCGCGGCCAGCCAAAGCCACAGCATCGCCGCGGCCAGCGCAACGCGGGCCAAGGCGACGGTCAGCGGCGGAACCTCGCGCACCGCCGCGCCCGCGAAGAAGAAGGCCCCGCCCCACAGAAGCGAGAGCGCCAGCAGCAGACCCCAGCCGCGCGCGTCGAGGGCGAGCGGCTTCGCAGCTGGGAAAGGGTCGATCGCGGCCATGACGCAGTCCTTTGAGGGGGGCCTTTGAGGGGGGGGGGCGGACGCGCACC
>CAXGCE010000014.1:0-12828 GCA_964007795.1 uncultured Alphaproteobacteria bacterium
GCACCTTCGCCACGGCCACGGGCGGCGTCAGCGGCACGCCGGCCTTCTTCATCGCCGATGCAGCCGGTGTAGATGTCGCCATGGCTACGGCCAACAACAAGCATTCGACCGTAACAAAACTATCACCTGCTTTTTCTGCTATCTGTTCCGAGGCTTCGAACAAACGTGCCATCTCCGGCTCCATGTAAAGCTGCCCGGCACCACTGCCTTCCACTTTCGACAGTTTTGCCAACGCCTCTTCATTATTCTGCCGCGCCTTCGTGGCATCACCACCCGCCGCCGCAATGAGTGAAACGGCAATGCCGTCCTCGTCATCTAGTAGAACTTCCAATAAATGTTGTGGGGTGAATTGCTGATGCCCAGACTGTTGGGCTAGTATCTGTGCGGCTTGAACAAAGCCGCGGCTACGCTCGGTGTACTTTTCGAAATCCATAATTCCATCCTTCCAAGCACGTCCCACACAACCCTGAAGAAGAGCTTGTGTTCAACGCCTTGTCGTGAACATCTTGCAGTCGAGGCTGGGTCCTTCTATGAAGCGACCTCGGCAGCTCATAACATACATTGAATATGGTGTTGCCGAGGCGCAACACAAGACCTTATTCAATTGGATCAACATGAGCCGCATCGCCCAGATATTCCGTTATCCCGTCAAGGGCCTAAGCCCGGAACCTATGCCCAAGGTTCAGTTGAAGCCAGGCGGTTGCATTCCCATGGACCGGGCCTTTGCTTTGGCCCACGGCTCGACTGAATTCGATCCGATTAAACCTAAATTTCTGCCAAAGACGAAGTTTCTGATGCTGGCGCAAAATGAGCGCTTGGCCTCTTTGCGCAGCCGCTACCTGGAAAAATCACAAGAGCTGGTGATTGAGCGGGACGGCCAACAAGTGGCACGTGGCCGTTTGGACCAGCCCGTAGGCAGACAAATGATTGAACAGTTCTTCGCCGGCTATTTAGGCGACGAGGTACGAGGCAGCCCGAAATTACTGCGTGCCCCCCGACACACATTCTCCGACATGCCGCGCCATTGTCTGTCGCTGATTAACATCTCATCTCTGCGAGAGCTGGAAAGGGTCGTGAAAGCGCCGATAGACCCCTTGCGGTTTCGCGCCAACCTTTATTTTGATACGGGCACCCCATGGAAAGAATTCGATTGGTGCGACAAAGAATTCAAGATTGGCTGCGCGACGGTGAAAGGATTAGTCCGTACGCAACGGTGCGCAGCAACAAACGTGAACCTGGAAACCGCGCACCGTGACGTAAATATACCCCTGCAGTTAAAACAGGCATTTGGCCATGTTGACATGGGGATTTACGTCAGTGTGATTAAAGGCGGCACGATCAGGCAGGGCGACACTCTGACGCTACCTAAATAACGATAACCTGATTTTTACACAATTGGGGTCGATTGCGGACGTTTATTCGGCATCTTCCGCTACGGTGTTGTCAGTCAGTTCAGGTTCGGTTACAGCAACTTTTGGCGCCGGTGCAATGCGGCGACGACGTGGTTGCTGGCGGGGCGCTGGTTCATCATCACCAGAATTGTCGCTATCCCGGCCATCAGCGCCTTTCTCGGCACGGACCTTGCGGCCACTTTCCGACATAGCGGCCAGTTCTGCGGGATTCATGGGTGCCGCGCGGCTTTCCTCCTCCGCAGGTTCAGCGGTTTCTATTCCTATTACTTCTATCTCATCCGTTGCACCCGCATCAGGCGCGGTGATTTCAGCCGCTGCCTGGACGGCTGCTTCCTCTATTACGACAGCCGTGTCATCTTCCGTTGCTCCTCCGTTCTCATTTTTCCGTCCATCCCGATTATACTGACTACGACCTCGATTATCTTGTTGGTCGCCATCGCCATTTTGCCGCAGTTGTCGAGTGGTCTGCAAGACACGGTAATAATGTTCCGCATGCTGATAGAAGTTCTCTGCCGCTACCCGATCGCCAGATAACATGGCATCCCGCGCTAAAGTCGTATATTTTTCATGTACCGTCGACGCCGTACCCCGGATTTTCACGTCCGGTCCACTACTGTCGTAGCTTCGATTGGGAGAATTGTTGTTCCCCCGGCGACCGCTGGGACGGCCACGCCCCCGTCTTTGGGGTCCGTTCTGTCTCATAGCACCGTCTTGAGTTGTCAAAACAAATAAACGCCAATACAAGGCTCCCGATTGATCGAAGCACTGGCCCACCGATCCTAATACGGCTTTCTAACCGCCGGCGAACCCGCGGTCGGAACCATTTCCAATGCCTTCAATCAAACCAAGACAAGCCAACTGCGTTTTGGCTTTCTGCATATACCAGCTCTAATTTGAGCTTCAGATTTCCATTCAGCAATGTGGGTTATCTTATTATTCGGGAACCGCCCGTCCGGTCACGCCAGTTGATTTTTCTGATCGCGGCAGTCGGTCCTCGTCGTTCGTTTTAAAAACTAGCCGTTTAGCACGGAAAATCCAACATCTTTTTTTTCATTGCTTCTCCGCGCAGAGACAGCGGTCTATTCTAGCCAGGTCGAGATGGGTTTCCGCGATGCGCAAACCGGCTGAAGTCAATATGCAGGCCACATGGTTTGCCTGCCAATATCCACATTCGAGCACGGCCTGTCCGCCTGGCTTCAACAGCCTGTGGAGATGGGGCGCCATGGCACGATAGGCAGAAAGGCCGTCGTCACCTCCGTCCAAGGCCAGTTTAGGGTCGTGGCATCGAACCTCTGGATCCAAATTTTCAGTCTCTGCAGTGGTGATATAAGGTGGGTTCGTCAGGATCAAATCAAAGGAGCCTGATAAAGCTTCGCCCCAATCCCCAACCATGAACCGAGCCCGATCATAAAGTCTTAAGTTCCGCGCATTCTCCATGGCCTGTTGCACAGAGGCATGTGAATAGTCTAGGCCCAGACCCCAGGCACCAGGACGTTCCGCCAAAACAGCCAACAATAAGCAGCCCGACCCCGTGCCAAAATCCGCGATCACATAATTTCCGGTCTCGTTCGGCATTTGGGCCAAAGCGGCGGCGATCAGAGTTTCGCTGTCGGGCCGCGGGTCGAATACCTCATCGGATATCTGCAATTCCAGACTCCAAAATTCCCTCCGCCCAATTAACCGGGATGTCGGTTTTCTCTTCTTACGTTCATCTATCAATCTGGAATAGTTATTCAGTTCTGCTGCTCCCAAAGAGCGGTCGGCATCGCAGACCAAGGTCAAGCGATCACCACCAATGACGTGGGCCAAAAGCAAATTTGCATCCAATTGCGCTTCTTCAATCCCAGCAGCGCTCAACGCCCGCGCGCCGGCGGCCACAGCCTGCCGCAGAGTCATATCAGAAACGAACCGCTGCTTTTCAGCCATGACCTTCCAGATCGGCCAGCAGACCAGCCTGATGGTCGGCTATTAATGCATTCACCACTTCGTCAACCGCTTCTCCGCTCATCACTTTGTCTAGCTTATAAAGAGTCAGATTGATGCGGTGGTCGGTGACCCGACCCTGGGGATAATTATAGGTACGAATTCGTTCGGATCGGTCGCCGCTCCCGACCTGTTCTTTCCGGTCAGCTGCGCGCTCACTCGCCGCTTTTTGCCGTTCTGCATCATACATGCGGGCCCGCAGTACCTTCATAGCCTGGGCCCGGTTCTTGTGCTGCGATTTGTTATCCTGGCACTGTACTACGATGCCTGTGGGCAGGTGAGTGATTCGGATGGCTGAATCTGTCTTATTGACGTGCTGACCTCCCGCACCCTGGGCACGATAGGTATCGACGCGTAGGTCAGTGGGACTAATGTCCACATCAATCTCCTCTGCCTCTGGCAAAACGGCCACGGTGGCAGCGGAGGTATGAATGCGGCCTTGGGATTCAGTTTCCGGCACCCGCTGCACTCTGTGAACGCCGGATTCGAATTTCAGTTTTGCGAATACCCCACGCCCGGAGACAGAGGCCACCACGTCGCGGATACCTCCCAAATCCGATTCACTGATATCCATCAACTCAAACTTCCAGCCGTTGATTTCGGCATAGCGCTGATACATCCGCAGCAAATCGGCCGCGAATAGGGCCGCTTCGTCGCCGCCTGTGCCAGCCCGCACTTCCAGGATCGCATTTTTGTCGTCGGCCGCATCGCGGGGCAGAATAGCCACCTGCAACTCGTTTTCCAGGGTAGGAAGTTTTTCCCGCGCAGCCGCCATTTCCTCGGCCGCCAATTCGCGCATTTCCGGATCGCTGTTCGTATCGGCAACCATGGCGCCCAGATCGGCTATTTCCGTACGCAAATTCCGCACTGCTTGGGCTGTTTTGGCTACGGGCGTAAGTTCCGCATAGTCCTTGGACAGACGCACAAAATCGTCACCGGACCCGCCTTCAGCCATTGTGGCTTCAAGCTCTGCCATTCGCTTGAGAATACCGTCTATCTGTTCCTCGCCAATCATAGGCCATATTTCTTCAGAAGTGCCGTTACGTCGTCCAATGCCACTTCCACTTGCCTGCCGTCATCAAGATTACGCAAGGTGATAATTTTCTTGGCTATCTCGTTCTCGCCCAGAATAAGTGCAGCGCGGGCGTTCAATTTATTGGCGCGCTTCAGGCGCCTGCTGAGATTGCCGCGGAAGGCCATATCGACCACAAAGCCGCTCCGTCGCAGATCGTAGCAAATTTTTAGCGCCAACCTTTCCGCCGCTTCACCAAGAGGTACCATGGCAATAGGACGATCCCCGTCCAGCGCCGTGGTAGCTAACATCGCCAGGCGCTCAATACCGCCGGCCCAACCAATCCCAGGCGTCTGCGGACCACCCAGCATCTTGATCAAACCGTCGTACCTGCCACCAGCGATTAC
The DNA here is from genome assembly GCA_964007795.1 of uncultured Alphaproteobacteria bacterium. Taxonomy (GTDB): domain Bacteria; phylum Pseudomonadota; class Alphaproteobacteria. Next base: position 4,815 of record CAXGCE010000014.1, read on the forward strand.
CGCACCTTGGGAACCCAAAGCATCGGTGAAAAACTCGAACGCGGTGTGGGTGTAATAGTCCAGACCCCGCACCAGTCGCGGGTTCAAATTATAGGCAATGCCCAGCACATCCAGACCGTCACATACCGAAGCAAAAAAATCCTGTGATTTTGAATTAAGGTAATCGGTAATTATGGGTGCGTCGATGACGATCTTCTGATCCCATTCATCCTTTGAATCGAGTATGCGAAGCGGATTGCGGTTAAGCCGATCAACGCTATCTTCGGACAAATTCGCCTTGTGATCGGTAAAGTAAGTGACCAGAGCATCGCGATAGTCGCTGCGACTATCAGAATCGCCCAAGGTGTTTAATTCCAACCCGCAGAGGTCCAAAATGCCTAAGTCATGCAGGATTTCGGTGCCAAGTGCGATAATTTCAATATCCGCACCGGGACCTTCTACGCCCAGAATTTCCGCATCAATTTGATGAAATTGACGCTGCCGGCCCTTTTGTGGACGCTCGTAGCGAAAAGCCGGGCCATGGGCGAAGAATTTCAAGGGTAGATCCTGATGCATTCCGCCCGTAATAAAGGCGCGGCAAATACCAGCGGTGAATTCTGGACGTAGAGTAATGTTCTCGCCACCGCGATCGGTGAAGGTATACATTTCCTTGCGCACCACATCGGACCCCTCGCCTATGGTGCGAGCGAAGACAGGGGTGAATTCAAAAATCGGCACGTCGATGTCGCCAAAACCGTAACGGCGGGCGCAATCGCGCGCCGTTGCAACCACATGCCTGTGGCGGGTCGCCGCATCACCAATGATGTCATGGGTGCCGCGTACCGATTGTAACTTGGCCATACGCTTTACTCCGCTTGAATTTCCGCCACCCTAGCCTCAACCAATTCGACTACATGATCTACAAAGCCTTCGCTGTCGATCTTGTGATCCGCGACGCCGCTTAGATACACGAGGTGAGTACCATTGCCTCCACCCGTGACGCCGACGTCCGTCTCTCGTGCCTCGCCGGGGCCATTGACCACACAGCCCATGATAGACAGGGTCAAGGGGGTGGTGATATGGGCCAGGCGCTCCTCTAAAATTTCAACCGTCTTAATCACGGGAAAGGCCTGCCGGGCGCAAGACGGACAGCTGATGATGGAGACGCCCCGATGGCGAAGGCCAAGCGATTTCAAGATTTCGAAACCCGCATATACCTCTTCTACGGGATCGGCTGACAGAGAGACCCGGATCGTATCGCCAATCCCCGCCCACAGGAGACTGCCTAAGCCGACGGATGATTTCACGGTGCCGCCACGCAGGGCACCAGCTTCGGTGATGCCCAAATGCAAAGGAAAATCACAAGCCTCCGCCAGGCTTTGATAGGCCGCAACACACAAAAACACGTCCGAGGCCTTCACGGAAATCTTGAAATTCTCAAAATTGTTGTCTGCCAGCAGACGCGCGTGATTTAGAGCGCTTTCCACCATGGCCTCAGGGCAAGGTTCGCCATAGTGCTCCAGCAGCTCCTTTTCCAAGCTGCCAGCATTAACACCAATCCGCATGGAACAACCGTTGGCACGGGCGGCGTCCACCACCTCGCTCACCCGGGTCGCCGAGCCGATATTTCCCGGATTAATGCGCAAACAGGCTGCGCCATTGTCCGCAGCCTCCAGGGCCCGTTTGTAGTGGAAATGAATATCTGCAACGATAGGGACGCTGGTCTGATCAACAATTTCCTTTAGAGCGGCAGAAGATGCCGCGTCAGGGCAACTAACCCTTACGATATCTGCGCCCGCGCGTTCCAAGGCCTTTACCTGGGTCACGGTCGCCTCTACGTCATGGGTTGGCGTAGTAGTCATGGATTGTACTGTGATCGGGGCTCCGCCGCCTACTGGGACGTTGCCCACCATGACTTGCCGGCATTTTCGGCGGCAAATATCGCGATAGGGACGAAGGCTCATAGCTGGTTCTCAGATGTTGGCATCGCCACCTTGATAACGCGGCAAAATTGTGTGGGATGCAATAGCAACTATTTACGGCGGATAACAGACCGGATCAAGAATACCTTGTTTAAACGTTACTGACGACTGGTCACCGAAGAATGCATATGTCCCCGCAGATAGTCCGCGTTCAGTTTGATATTTCGGCGTATCTGGCCCACTGGCCCCAGGGCTCCAAACGCTTCACCATCGACCATCACCTCGATGGCCCCGGCATTTCCGGTCATCAATACAAGATCCACCCTGTTGGGGGCGTGATAACTATCACCAGGTCGCAACATGCGCGTTAGCAACAACTCATTGTTAGCGCCCTGTACCTGAACCCAAGATTCGGCCCGCGCCCGAAGGATTACGCGCGCGTCTCTGTTAGAAGCACCATAGGCTTGCGGTCGATAACTGAGCCCCTCGGATGCCGTCGCCAGCGATGCCCGGCCTTCAGCAGCGCTATAGGTAGGCTCCCCTCTGTTATCCGATAACGGTCGCACCGGCGCCGTCGGCGCCGCGGGTGGTGGAGGTGGCGCCACGGCAACCTGGATCGCCGGCATTACGGGTGCTGTTTCGACCTCGCTACCTTCTTTTTTTGGCAGCATGGATGAATTATTCGGCACGATTGAAGGCCTCGCAACATCCTGCCGTGTCTTCACGGCATAATGTTCGGCTGAAACATCATTCCGCTTTTCCTCGATCGCCGGTTGGTTCTCCAGAGCGGTTATGGCTACAGGTTTCCTGATCGCATTCTCAACTTCGGTAACCACAGTGTCTGTCGGTACATCCAAATTGCCGCTCACTGGCTTATCCATGGTATTAGCTAGGCCCGTGACGTCGGCTGCAGCAGCCCGTTCTCCTTCACCCGGTTCCCGATTAGCGGCGATTTTTTCAGAAAGTTCCTCTACCTTTGTTGCGATGGTTGCTTGCCCAATGGCTTGACCACTTCGCCCCGATACGCTCTGCGTCTTATCTGCAACCGCAGCGACTTTTGTCTTGCTAGTTTTAGTTTCTATTGTTTTACCCGTGGCGGAGGCCGGCGCCGTCTTCAGTTCGGGCTCGGGTGCCTTCTCTGCAACCTGATAGGGCGCCAACCGCCGCGGTGGTTCGGCCACAATTTCGACCGGCAGCAAGCCCTGGCGTTCCAGGAATATCCAGCCCCCATATACAGCACCAGCCACGATTAATGAAATTAGCGCCAAGATCAGACCAGGCCGGCGCGCCTCCTCCTCGGGTTCGAGAAAGACCAAGCGCCGTTCGCCATGTGTCAATGTCCCCTCACTCTTGTACTGACGGACGATTTCCTCACCATCCAGACCCAGAAAATCACTATACGTGCGTAGGAAACCGGTGGCATAGGTCGCGCCCGGCAAATCAGCGACCCGCCCTTCTTCCAGGGCAGCAAGATGACTCTGCTGAATACGCAGGGCATTCGACACATCAAAAAGGGTGATCTGACGGCGTTGCCGTTCAGCTCGTAATTCCGTTCCAATTCCCGAATAACTTTCGACTACCACGGGCTCTTCAATCTGTTGCATATCCAACCCCTGGACAATACGCCGACGCAGTCCGACCGAGTTGTCATGCGGTAACTTATCATCGGGCCATTCGTTTAACCTATCTCGATCGGTCATAGCGACATCTTTCGGACTAGCCCCTGGCGACCTCCTGACCAATACCATATAGATGAATAACGAACCAATGGCATAGGTTCTTCAGTAGTTCTCCGTGGAGAACAAAGAGGTGGTTTTTACCAGCTCCAAAAAAATCCAAGCAATTACAATAGTTTAAATAGAAATATTATTGTTTTCGGCAAATTTGACAAAGACATTGCGCAACGTATGTTCTGGAGAATCGTAAATATCCACCATAAAGGCTTTTAATGACGCAATATCGAGACTTCGGACCATCATTTTAACGGCGCCGACCGATGCCGCACCCATGGATATGCTGCGCAGGCCCAGGCCGATTAAAGCCATGGCGTCTACTGGCCTCCCGGCGGCTTCCCCACATAGACTAACGGGCACCTTCGCATCATCGCAGCGCTGCACAATATCCCGTACCAAGGATAGAGCAGAAGGGCTCAGTTCATCATAGCGGTTCGCCAAACGCGGGTTGCCGCGGTCTGATGCGAACAAGAATTGCATCAAATCATTGCTGCCAATTGAAACAAAATCAACAAGCGGTAGCAACGAAGACAATTGCCAGACCAGGCTGGGCACTTCCAGCATGGTGCCCACCCGCAAGGACGACGGCGCTTTTTCACCAATACGGTCTTGTCGAGCGACTTCCCGATCTAACAAAGCTCGGGCCGCCTTGAATTCCGATACGTCCGCGATCATAGGAAACATTATGCTTAGCGGCCGGCCCGACGCCGCCTTCAACAATGCCCGTATTTGCATGCGTAGTAAAACGGGGCGGTCCAGTGACAGACGAATTGCGCGCCAGCCCATTGCCGGGTTCTTTTCATCATCGTGGCGGGCCAGATAGGGCAAAATTTTGTCGCCGCCTACATCAAGTGTCCGGAATACAACGGGTCGATTGCCGGTTTGGTCCATCACCCGGCTATAGAACTGCGTTTGCATGGAAACAGTAGGCAGGGTAGCCCGCACCATAAAATGAAACTCGGTGCGATATAAACCAATACCGTCCGCCCCCGTTTCGTCTAGATGCGGCAAATCGACAAGTAGACCGGCATTCAAGTTCAGCTCTATCCGAGTTCCATCCCGGCTGATTGCCGGTTCGTCGCGCAAGGCCGCATATTGCGCCGCCTTGGCCTGATGCAAATTCAAATTAGCAGTAAAGGCCTCCAAAACATCGCCAGTCGGTCGGATGAACAGTTGCCCGTTATCGCCATCCACTACCAAATCGTCGCCGCTCTCTACCGACTCCAAAAGCTGTTCTAAACGGCCGATCACCGGAATTTGCAGGGCGCGGGCGACAATAGCTACATGAGACGTGGGAGATCCTTCCTCCAAAACCAATGCCTTGACCCGTTCCACATCGTAATCCAGCAATTCCGCTGGACCCATATTCCAGGCCACTACCACTGCGTCTTCCGGCAGTTCACCTTCAGGCATTTGGCCACAATACGTCAAATGACGCATTAGGCGGTTTGAAAGATCCTCTAGATCATGCAGCCGCTCCCGTAGATAGGCATCGGTTATCTCAGACATGCGGACACGATTCTCCACCTGTACCCGCTCGACAGCAGCTTCCGCTGTGAAACCGCCCTGAATGGACTCATGTAGCCTCGCCATCCATCCCTTGTCATGGGCGAACATGCGATAAGTTTCAAGAATATCGCGGGATTCCCCTCCCGGCTCTGCAATGGCGGCCTGCAACATGCTGTCGACCTGATCGCGCAGTTCGCCCAGAGCTGCGGTCAGTCGCTCGGCCTCGACATCCACGTCATCCGCCACATGACGTTCCACCACAATGCGCGGAGCGTGCAAGACCGCTACCCCTCGCGCCAAACCTTCGTTCAAGGGCAGCCCCGCCAAACGGCGAGGCAAGTCATTAGCGCCAAAGGCACCAACACCAGGTGCCTCTTCCTGCAAGGCACCACCGACCATTTCCGCGAGGACCATAGCAATGGTCTGCATGGCCTCAATCTCGTCGTTGGTATAGTTTCGATTGCTTCTGTTTTGCAGGACCAAGACGCCAACCACTCGTCCACCCCTCAAGACCGGCACGCCCATGAGCGAGTGATAGTCCTCCTCACCGGTTTCCGGACGAGCAGCGAAATTGGGGTGGGAGCGAGCTTCAGACAGGGCCATGGGTTTAGCTAATTGCGCGATCTGCCCGACCAGGCCTTCTCCGATGCGCAAGGTCGTCTTATGCACTGCACTCGAGTTCAGACCTTCTGTGGCGAATAATTCCAGCACACCGTTCCGCAGCAGATATATCGAACAAACTTCGGCCACCATGTTCGCGGCGATCACAGTGACGAGTTGGTCCATGCGCTGTTGCGCCTTGCCCTCCCCGGCCATTACTTCGCGCAAGCGGCGCAGTAGGATCCGTGGGCCCGACGGTACCGCTGCCGCGCTCATGCCAGACGGCTGCCCCGACCCAAGGAGGATGGACTATGCAGGACTGTATAATCCAAACCACTCAAGAGGCATCCAATCCATAAGCTGAATGCAAACTACGCAAGGCCAATTCGGTGTATTCAGCACCGATTAATACCGAGATCTTGATCTCGGAGGTCGAGATGGTGTGAATGTTGATGCCTTTTTCGGACAAGGCCGCGAACATACGCTGGGCCACGCCGGCATGGCTGCGCATGCCTACGCCAATAACCGATACTTTTACAACGTCACCATCGGCAATAATTTCATCGAAGCCTACGGACTCGCGGCGTTCCTTTAGGATTGTCTGAACGCGCGGCAAGTCACCTCGAGTTACAGTAAAGGTCATGTCCGTGGTAGTGCCGTCAGGTGATGCACTTTGCACAATCATATCCACATTGACGTTGGCATCCGCAAGGGGACCAAAAATTGCTGCCGCCACGCCCGGACGGTCCGATACACGTAAAAGGGTTACCTTTGCCTCGTCCGATGCATAGGTAATACCGCTGACCACCGCTTGTTCCACGATCTCATCCTCATCAACAACTAATGTACCAGGTGAATTGTTAAAACTTGAGAGCACCTGCACCCGAACCCGGTGGTTCATGGCCAGTTCGACCGAGCGAGTTTGCAACACCCTCGCGCCCTGCGATGCCATCTCCAGCATTTCTTCGTAGGTAATCCTATCAAGCTTCTTCGCCGCCGTCACGATGCGAGGGTCCGCCGTGTAGACACCGTCAACATCCGTGTAAATGTCACATCGATTCGCATTTAAGGCAGAGGCCAGGCCCACAGCTGTAATGTCCGAGCCGCCACGGCCCAGAGTAGTGACCCGATTGTTGGGCGAAATCCCTTGAAATCCCGCTATGACAGCAACTTCTCCTTCACCCATGCGGCGAATGACTTCGGCTCCCTTGATATCCTCAATTCGGGCGGAAGAATGTACACCGTCTGTTTGAATAGGAATTTGCCAGCCTAGCCAGGACCGAGCAGCCACGCCCCGTTCCTGCAGCGCCATCGCCAATAGACCGGTGGTGATCTGTTCACCGGCAGAAACCACAACATCATATTCACGGGCGTCATGTAGGCTGCACAATTCGCGGGTCCAGTCGATCAATTGGTTGGTAGTCCCCGCCATAGCCGACAAAACTACCGCAATCTCGTCGCCCGCTTTGGCACTGGCAGCGACACGGTCGGCAACATCGCGTAAGCACTCTATATCGGCCACCGAGGTGCCGCCGAATTTCATTACAATACGTGCCATATCCTCACCTGGCGGCAGAAATCCGCCTTAATTCGCCCCTTGAACGACGTTTCCATTGCAATCTGTCGAAGGGCGGCTATACATACTCAAAGCGCTGTGCCCTTACAAGTGAGAGAGCGGCGCATTCACAGGTATTCGGCCCACCGCCATAAGACAAGGTGCGACCAGTATCCGAAACCTACACGACAGGGTGCTGGTCCATGCTCCAGACCCGCCGGACGACTTCTTGTTCGACGGCACTTCCCCATACTCTTGAGGCGTGGGCAAGAGGTATGCTAGGCCGCCATGACGTCATCCTAATGGCGTGGCTTCTAAACCAGCCACTCCACCAAATCAAGGACAAGCGCTTCATTTTCCCTAGTTTCTGGCCCCTAAGCGTGCCTCGGTTCTACCCACACTATGTTCAAAAGGCCGGTAAAATCGAAGACATGCCGACAAATGTGCTATGATTATAGTCTTTGGACGAATGGTCAGATGATGTCGCAGGCAGCCAGCGTTGATAGAGAAGAAATTGATCATTTTGCCCAGATGGCGGCGGATTGGTGGGATGCGGATGGACCCATGGCTCCCTTGCATCGTATCAACCCGGTGCGGCTGACATATTGCCGCGATACCCTGACGCGGCATTTTGCACTTGATAATCCCGAATTTAAGCCACTTACAGGTTTGGACCTACTGGACGTCGGCTGCGGTGGAGGTCTTCTGTCCGAACC
>CAXGCE010000015.1:0-12717 GCA_964007795.1 uncultured Alphaproteobacteria bacterium
GGTATTGTCCCAATTCGGGGTGGAGACTACATCGATCATCGCGGTTTTGGGCGCAGCTGGCTTGGCGATTGGACTTGCCTTGCAGGGTACCTTGCAGAATATTGCTGCCGGCGTGATGCTATTGCTGCTACGTCCCTTCAAAGTTGGTGATTTCATTGAGGGTGGCGGCGTGGCCGCGACGGTGCAAAACGTAGGCCTGTTCGTTTGTACCATGAGGACGGGTGCGGGCCTTTATATTACGGTTCCTAACAGCCAACTCTGGAATACGGCGATTACGAACTATTCAGAATCTCCGACACGGCGCATCGACATTCTTGTCGGCATTGGCTACGACGACGACATGGACCAGGGTCTGACCCTGTTGCGGGAATTGATGGAGAATGATGACCGCTCGTTAAAGGATCCCGCACCCCAAACAATGATCATGTCCCTGGGCGCATCTTCCGTCGATATCAACATGCGTTGTTGGTGCAATTCGGGCGACTATTCGGAATTTCGATTTCATTTTAACAAGGCCGCCAAGGAAACCCTGGACATGGCTGGACTTTCCATTCCCTACCCACAATAGGATGTGCATTTGCACCAGGTTTCAGTCACATCCGGAGACTAATCGCGGCCGAGACGTTCTTCGAAATCCAACTGAATGGCACGTAGCTCCTCAATCGCCGCGCGGATGTCCGAGCTGTCAATTATGTTGACCTCCACCCGTTCGCCGGCTTGGTAAAGCCGATGCCGTTGTTCGATGTGGTCGCGGGAATGAAAATCCTCGACCTGGTAAACTTGCACGGGTCGGGCAAATCCCTTGGGCATAATTTGATCGGCTTCACGGCAATTCACCTGCTCGCCCACCAGGCTATGTGTTGCCTCATCAATCAAAATGGTGTCTGGCTCAGCCATGGCCTGTAAACGGGCCGCCAGATTAACGGGGCTGCCCAGGACAGTGTAATCTAGCCGCTGCTCCGATCCGAAATTACCAACAGTACAATAACCGGTGGTTATGCCCATGCGTACATGCAGTCCCCGGGATACACCTTGCTTTTGCCAATATTTTTGCAGTTCACTGACCCGCAACTGCATACGGATGGCCATTTCCAGACATTTCAGGGCGTCCTCAATTTCACCGTCGCTATCAGGATCGCCGAAAAAGATTAGAACAGCATCGCCAATAAATTTATCGATGGTGCCGCCGCACTCCAACGCGATGGAAGCCATTTCCGAGAGGTAGGAGTTGATCACCACAGCAAGGCGTTCTGGCTCCAGGGTATCGCTGAGATCGGTGAACTGTACAATGTCGGAGAAAAATACGGTCAGGTTTTTCCGGGCATGTGCCTTGCTCTGTCCCGGCGCCTCAGAAAATATGCTTTGATAAATTTGCGGAGACAAATACTTCGCTAACTTCGTCGCTAGGTCTTCAAGCTGCCGACTCTTCTCTTCGATAATCTCGCGGTCCCGCAATTTCTCCTCAAGTAACGCCTCTCGCTCTTTCTTCAACTTCCATTCCGCAGTTCGATCGACGAATTGACCTTGAACCCCGTTGAGATAGGAAAAGGCCTCGTCCCTGGTGCGTGTAGACAGCAAGGAGTAAACGTGTTCGTCACCATTGACGGTGATGTGGACTTCCGGGATCAGAACTGATCCCTTCTCGGAAATATCGTTGACGAATTCTTCAATCTGTCCGCCAGGCACACCTAGCTGCTCTAACACGTGGGGGAAATAAACATTCGTCACATTGCCCAGAACAGGGAAGAAGCTCTCGAAATTGCCGTTGACCTTTTGCACTTCCAGGGCATCATTCGCGAAATATGCGGCCGTGATGGCGTTTCGAAAATTGAAGAAGCTAAGATCGATGATATTGTGCTGGTTGAAAAATTCTTCAATCTTCATGACGTCCTATCCACATGGCACGCTTCAATGGCCTTGGTCTCTGTGCCATTGCGCCCGTTTCCCTACAATCGCGCCCCAGGTTGTTACACAGTAGGGTACGCAATAGGTCAAGGCTACTTTCACCATCGACGGTGGATCGCCAGCAAGAATGACGTCGCCATGATTTATGGTGGTTAGAATTGTTCCAACCACAAGTGCCGTGAAAAACGCTTTCTTGGGCACGTTGTCACCAAAAATCAATTGCGACAAGGGCGGCGCCGTTACTTGTTCGATCCTTTCAGACATCGAAAAACCTAACCTTTCAACCAGTCGAAGCGTAGGGGTGATGGCGCAAATATCCATCGAATCCCGGAACATCTCAATCGCGATCTAGCAGGCGACATATATGGAAAGTGTGCGGCAGGCAAGGTAGAATTAAGTTTAGTTTTTAGCTAGGCGGGCCGGATGTATGAGCAACGAAGAGTCGGATTTGAAGTTAGGAGGCCTGTCGGCTGAAACCTTGAGTGCCCAGGCACTGGGCCGAGTTGATCCGGTGACCCGGGCGCTTATTCCCGCCCTGCATCCCTCGACTACGTTCCAACGGGACGCAGACGGCGGTTATAGCTCCGGCCGCGCTTATAGTCGGCCTCATAATCCCACCTATGACGAGGCCGAGGATTTACTGGCGGCACTGGAAGGCGGCCACGATTGTTTATTGTTTTCTTCCGGCATGGCAGCAGCCAATGCCGTTTTCCAGGCTTTGTTGCCTGGTGATCATGTAGTGGCCCCCAAGATGATGTATTGGGCTTTGCGCAAATGGTTGGTGGATTTTGCCATTCCCTGGGGATTGCGGGTTGATTTCGCCGATATCCATGACCTAGGCACATTGGCAGCCGCTATGCGGCCCGGCAGGACCAAGTTGGTTTGGCTGGAAACGCCCGCCAATCCCATGTGGACGATCACCGATATTCGGGCAGCGGCGGACGTCGCACATGGTGCAGGCGCGCGCCTGGCCGTTGACAGCACCATCGCGACGCCCGTGTTGACCCGGCCTATTACGCTGGGCGCTGATCTGGTCGTGCACTCCGCGTCGAAATATCTTAATGGGCATGGCGATGTCTTGGCAGGTGCCATCGTCGGTGCTCGCAATGACGGGTTTTGGCAGCGGATCCGGGCTTGGCGACGGGACGGCGGTGCCATGCTGGGGACACTGGAGGCTTGGTTGCTGCAACGGGGCATGCGCACGTTGTTTATCCGGGTTGCTCGTTGTTCCGAGAGCGCTATGGCATTGGCGCGGCATTTTCAGGACCATTCTCGCATCATGCATGTTCTATACCCTGGCCTGGTGGAACATCCGGGTCATGAGGTTGCTGCACAGCAGATGCAGGGTGCATTTGGCGGAATGTTGTCTTTACGTATTCTGGGAGGGGAGCAAGCTGCACGTGTCGTTGCCGCTGAAGTGAAGGTTTTCAAACGCGCAACCTCACTAGGTGGCGTTGAAAGTCTTATTGAACATCGGGCAAGTATCGAAGGGCCGGCGACGCCGGTGCCGGACGATCTGTTACGGCTGTCCATCGGTTTGGAGGCAGTGGACGATTTGATCGCCGATCTCGAACAGGCCTTAGACCGTCTTCCAGGCAATGTAGCAACCCACAAACCGCCAGAGGAGGTGCCCGTCGCATCCATGATCGAGCAAGTATTGGATGATCACATACGCGCAGTGGTGCAGGAGCGGGGCGGTGATCTGCTTATCCAGTCGTTTGAAGACCAGGTATTGGTACTGGGTATGACCGGCTCTCCCGGGGCGGCATTCCCCTTGCGGGACACCATCACCGATACTATCCGCCACTACTTGCCCGAAGTGCGGGAAGTTATCCTCGTGTCTGATCGGAAACTGACCCAAGGTACTGTTGAGGAAAAAGTGCAGGCGCTTTTCGACGATCTGATTAATCCGGCCATCGCTGATCATGGCGGCAATGTGGTTTTGAATCGCATTACGGATGGCACACTATTTCTGACCATGGAAGGTGGTTGCCAAGGGTGCGCTATGGCCGAAATGACCTTACGTCAGGGTATAGAACCATTGGTGATGCAAAATATCGAAGAGGTTTCTGCCGTTGTAGATGAAACCGTTCATAGCGCCAGCGAGGCCACTTACTTTAAAACGAAAAAATCTTGAATTGCCGCGGAAAGACGTTGTCTATGTCTCACATCGAAGAGTTACGGGAGCCGCTACACTGGCCACAAGGCGGTGTAACCCGCATTCCCTACCGGTTGTATGCCGACCAAGAAATTTATGCGCGCGAGCAGCAACGGATTTTCCGAGGGCCGGTGTGGAACTTTCTGTGCCTGGAAATCGATATTCCAAATGAAGGTGACTACAAGACTTCGGCAGTGGGCGAAATTCCCGTTATCGTCACTCGGGATGAGAATGGAGGCGTCCATGCCATGGTCAACCGTTGTTCCCATAAAGGTGCCCTGGTCTGTTTGAAGGAACGAGGGAATGCTAAGATGCTTACCTGCATTTACCATTCCTGGTCCTTCGATCTGCAGGGCCGTCTGAAGGGGATCTCCTTCCGCAACGGCTTGCAAGGCAAGGGCGGTATGCCGGACGATTTCGATCCGGATAAGCATGGTTTGGAGATGTTGCGAGTGGAGACTTTCTGCGGTCTTGTGTTCGGAACATTTTCAGACCAAACGCCCACCGTCGAAAGCTATCTGGGTCCAGCCATGGCCAGATTCATCCAGCGGACCCTGGGAAAGCCTCTGCAGCCTCTGGGGATGCACAGTCAGATTCTTCACAATAACTGGAAGCTCTATGCCGAGAATGTTCGTGATTCCTATCACGCCACCTTGTTGCATACCTTTTACACGACCTTCAAGATCAACAGGTTGGATATGGACGGCGGAATCGTGTTAGCCGAAGACAAGTGGCACCACATTAGTTATGCCAAACGTGCCACCTGGAAGGAAGCGGAGGAATACGCACGGGAGAATATCCATGCGGCGCGTTATGACTCTAATCTAGCGGGACCTCATTTGCTGGATTCCTGGGCCGAATTCGATGACGGCATCACCCATTCCATCCAGGCTATTTTTCCCAATTTGGCTATACAATTAACATTGAACTCACTTGCGGTACGCTTTTTTGTGCCCCGCGGCATCGATAAGACAGAGCTGTTCTGGTTCTATCTAGGCTACAAGGACGACACCGAGGAACAAACGGCTATGCGGGTGATGCAGGGTAATTTGACCGGTGCGGCCGGTCTGGTGTCCCTTGAAGATGGCTGCATTAATGAGTTTGTCCAACGTGGTACCCGGGGTAGCGAGGGAGCGGCGGGTCTTGCTGAAATGGGCGGCCGCGATGTGGAATCTTCCGATGCTAGCCGTGCCACTGAGACGGCTATACGGGGCTTCTGGACCGGATATCGCGGCATCATGGGGTTTGATTGATGCAGGACATCGAGGACCTTATTACTGCGTACGCTCATGATATTGATGATGGTGAATTGGATCGCTGGCCCACCTATTTCACTGAGGATGGCATCTACACTATTTTGACCCGTGAAAACCTGGCCGCGGGGCTACCCATGGGTATCATGCACTGCCAGGGACGGGGCATGATGGTGGACCGCATTAAGGCCATGCAGACCGCCAATATCTTTGAGGAACATACCTATTGTCACATTCTCGGCCGGTCCGAAATCAAGAAACATGGCCGCAGCTTTGAGGGGCGCACGAACTTCACAGTATTACGCACCATGCAAGAAGGACGAACCGAAACCTTTGCAGTTGGCAAATACCTGGATCATTTTACTAAGACTGGCGGAAAAACCTTGATTGCGGAGCGCAAGGTCGTCCTGGAATCCCGCCGCGTCGACATTCTCTTGGTCTGCCCGCTTTAGTCAGAAGCTGTCAGGGAAAATCTGAATAGACTGTAGTCGATGTGCTGGTGAGTTGAATAGAAGCCCTGAACGCCCAAGACAGCGATGGCATAGGGGATTGTATTTGTTCCATTCATCACTGGTTTCATGGCGATAATATGGGGGAGTTTGAACGGTCGGAGTATTATTTTACCGTTGAATTTAACGTCGGTGGGGATCTATGTGGCTTGGTGTACAGCATTTGGCACTACCACCGCATGGTGCACGGCAACGCAACTAATGTGTGCTTTCAAATGTAGTTGACCTGATTTGGCGATGATGACCCTGGGTTGGGTCAATACAAATCCCCATCGATTGTCACGATTTGAGTTGGCAAATGGGGTATGATGGCACGTTCCAATTACGGCACCTAATATATCAGAACTGGATAGGTATGTTCCTCGGACCGCGAACCTGACCACCGGCCCAGGTGACGGCGTCAGGATCAGCTAATTCGAACTCCGGAATGCGCTCGAACCATGTTCGCAAAGCCACATCCATTTCCATGCGTGCCAGGTTGGACCCGGCGCAACGATGAATGCCCACTCCAAAGGCGATGTGCCTGTTTCGCTCACGATCGAGGACAACTTCGTCGGCCCTCTCGAAGGCTTCTGGGTCATGGTTGGCGGCCGGAAAATTCATCAAAACCCGGTCCCCTTCTTTAAAGGTGAAGCCATTGAATTCAACATCCTTTTGGCAAACACGCGCCATGGTGACCGGTGAATAGTACCGCAACAACTCCTCAATGGCGGATGGGAAAAGTTTAGGGTCCTTGGCTAGGCGGCGGCGGTCGCCGCGGTTGCTGGCCAGGTGCAGCAGCGCTGAGCCAATAGAACTCCAGGTAGTGTCAATACCCGCGATTAACAACAAATTGCACATACCGATCACGGTTTGGTCTGTAACCGGCTCACCTTCCAATTCACAAGAGATTAGTTGGGAGATCAAATCATCGCCAGGATTGGCGCGCCGTTCCTTAACTAATTCGCCGAAGAATCCCAAGATTATGCCACGGTATTTCAGGCGGGTATCTGGGTCGGTTAAACCAATTTCAAGGATGCCCCGAACCCATTCTACGAATTCGCCTGCGCGACCCGCATCGATGCCCATCATATTGGCAATGACCCGTGGCGGAATTTGCTGAGCGTATTGCACCGCGCCGTCACAAGTGCCCTTTTCAATGAATTCATCGATCAAACTGTTGCATAAAGCTATGGTGTCTGCCCTGTGTCTGGCCACGGCTTTGGGTGTAAAAAATGGTAAAATCATCCGGCGAATGGGTATTTGCGTCGGCGGGTCCGATGTAATGGGGGGCGCCGCGACTTCAGCGTATTCCGATTCGGGATCCAATTCTTGTGGCGGCACCACAAGGGGCTCTTTCGAGGACAGGTCGGGCACCATGCGCACGAGTGCCTGCATATCCGTGTATTTGGTGGGCATCCAGGAACCGCCCCAACGATCGGAATGAGCAATGGGGCATTCCTGACGTAGTTTGTTCCAAACGGGAACAGGATCCTTCACATAGGAGTGATCAAAAATATCGTAGTCTGTTTTCCAATCGTTCACCGGCGGTGTCTTGTTCATCCTTTAGAAACCTCCCCATTTGTTTCCGTGGACTCTATTGCCATAATTCTCTGGTTAAGATTTGCCTTCGTAACATCACCAATTAGTTTCTCAAAAGTTCATTCATCATGATCGTGAATTAGTCAATGATGACGTCATCCTCCAACATTGATGGTCTTGGCCGGTTTTGCACAGGTTCGCCAAGGTGCCGGTAAACATTTGTACGCCATATCGGCTTTTATTTTAAAAATCAGTCTTAGACATGCCGTCCGGCTGCCAAAGAGCGTTTTCGATATGGCATCGTCCACGAATGTGCCCGTTCCGCCATCACCGAATTTAAACAGACCAAACCGGCGACGAGCTGAAAATGGTATAATTCAGTTGTTGTCGGCCCGGATAGGGCGTGTATATTTCTTATTTGCAGCGTCTTCACTGACGTATCCATTCTTCAAGTCCTCCGCCAAGGCTACTGGATCTCGTTCCGTTGGCGGGCCAAAACCTCCCGATCCTGGTACTTCGAATATGATCCGGCCGTTCGCTGGAACCGTAAAGGCCCCCTTAGACAATGGATAGCGGATGCCACCGTCAGGGTCCTCAAGGCGGATACGCGTCGGCGAGCCGGACTGGCCACCGGCAAGACCGAATGGAGCAGATTTGCTACGTTCACTGCACACAGCACCTCTTGCCGTGTTTCCAAGGACCCGCCAGATACGACGCGCACCACAACCGCCCCGAAATTTGCCGGCGCCGCCGCTGTCAGTCAAAACGGAGTATTCCTCGACACGAACCGGAAAACTCATTTCCAATACCTCGATCGGTGTGTTCATCATGTTCGATATGCCGGAAGCGATACAATTTATGCCGTCCTTGGTGGGACGGGCCCCGAACCCACCTTTGATGGATTCGTAACTGACGTAGGGTTCGCCGGTGCGGTAGTCGATACCGCCCAGGGTCAGAACAGATGAAGTTCCTTGGGAGCAGGCCATGACTCGGTCAGGCAGAAAGGTGTAAAGAGCGCCGAACAGCATGTCCGCTACCCGGTGGGACATTTCGTGATTGGCATAGACCACGGGTGCGGGGAATTTGGCGTTCACCACCGTGGCTTCCGGCGCAGTGACCTTGATGGCCCGCCAGCAACCGGAATTTGGCGGTATCATGCCATTGGGATCAACCACCATTTTGACCGCTGTGAAGATGCCTGACGCTGTGACAGAAAGAGGGGCATTCATGGGGCCTGCTACTTGTTTGTCGGAGCCGTCGAAATCCACAGACAAGCGGTCGCCCGATTTTACGGCGTGCATGCGAATGTAGAAGGTTTCGTCTTCGTTCGCACCCGGCTCCAAGATACCGTCGCCATCGCAGAAATCCTCAAACCGGCCTTCTCCATCAGGCAGTTCGCTTAAGAACTTGCGCATCATGGTCTCGGAATAGTCCATCACCTCGTCCATAATGCGGCGCAGAGTTTCGACACCGTATTTTTCCGCTAACTCAGACAATCGCGCACTGCCCCGGCGGTTGGCGGCGATTTGGGCGTTCATGTCACCGCGCCGTTCGTCCGGGGTCCGTACATTGGTGAAAATTATGGCATCCACGCCCTCGTTCAGTATGCCAGCGTCGTACAGGCGGATAGGAGGCAGGCGCAGACCTTCACCAAACACCTCCGTGACCGCGCCATAGCTGCCGGGTGTGGCGCTGCCCACATCGGGCCAATGGGCCCGAACACAGGCAAAGCCCAATAAGTCCCCTTTATGGAATGAAGGCGAAACCACGTTGACATCGGGAAGGTGCGATCCGCCGAAATAAGGATCGTTGTGGATGAAGACATCACCTTCCTGAAAGGCACCAAAGGCCTGGATCACCGCTTTGACCGCGTCCGGCATAGAGCCCAAATGGATGGGCAAATCGGGGCCTTGTGCCACCATTTCACCGTCCGAGTCGAATAGTCCGCAGGAATAGTCACCAGCGACCTTCAGCAATGGTGAGTAGGCGGTTTTGGCAAGCACAATCTTCATTTCTTCAGCCGCCGCGTAAAGGGCGTTTTTTACCACCTCGAAAGTGGCAGCGTCGGTCCGGATTGGGTTGCTAGCTGTCATGGCTCGCCTCCATCAGGATGTGTCCGCTGTGGTTCATTTTTGCAAACCAGTTAGGGGGGATGACGATTGTGGTATCGATTGCTTCCAAGATGGCTGGCCCTGATAGTTCGGATCCTGAAGCCAGTTTGCCGTAATCGTAGATTTCGCAGGGCTGGCGCCCACCGTGAGGGAACCAAACATCGCGCCGACCCTGCAATGGATCACCGTCATGATGGGGCTCATGAGCCAGCTCAAGGTTTTTGAACCGGCCGATCGCCGTTAGGCGCAGATTAACCAGTTGGACTGCTTCTTCCGGGTTGTCATGACCATAAGTCTGGCGATGTTTCTCATGAAATAACTGGGCCAGTTCGTCTAAGGTGTCTTGGCTTACCGGCCCATCGGGAGCTGGCACAGTCAACTCGTAGGCTTGCCGTCCGTAACGCAAATCGGCAGCACGTTCCATGCGCCAATCAGATTTTGGGATTTTTGCTGCCTCTAGCATTAGATGGGCGGCGCTTTCCATTTCGGTGAAGGCGGCGGCTACGTCATTGGTAATTGCTTCATTCAGTGCGGTAAAATGGGTCTTCACATAGTCCCGTTTTAAATCGGATGCCACCAACCCCAATGCGGAAAATCCGCCGGCGATGGGCGGAATGATCACCTGGGTAATTCCCAATTCGTTGGCCAGTTCGGCCGCATGCATTGGCCCGGCGCCGCCAAAGGCTACTAGGCTGAATTCCCGGGCGTCATGTCCCCGTTCCACGGAAACTATGCGAAGCGCTTCGGCCATGGAGGCATTGACCACGTTCAAAACGCCGCTAGCAGCCTCATCCACGCTTATGCCAAGGGGTTTGGCTAGATATGTCTCTATGGAAGCGCCGGCCTTGTCGCCACGTATTGCCAAACGCCCAGCTAATAGGGCATTTGGGTTCATATACCCTAGAGCCAGATTACAGTCCGTTACCGTTGGTTTTGTCCCACCTGCGTCATAGCAAACTGGTCCCGGCTCGGCTCCTGCGCTTTGCGGTCCCACCTTCAGGGACCCTCCTGGATCGATCCAGGCAATGGAGCCACCCCCCGCGCTGACTTCAGCCAGATCAATGACCGGCACTCGGATTGGATGGCCAGTTCCGTTCATCCACCGGTTCACATTGCCATCGCCACCCACCTCGTATTCGGAGGTGGTTTCCACAACACCATCCTTGATCAGACTGGCCTTGGCGGTGGTACCACCCATGTCGAATGACAAAAGGTTCGGTTTGTCCAATTGTTGCCCGATCATAGCGGTGGCAATGACGCCCGCGGCTGGGCCGGATTCAATGGCCATGGCGGGCATTTTTAGACCTTCAGTCACATCGAACACGCCACCTGAAGATCCCATGACATGGAGACTCGGCAGACCCATGTTGCTGGTCACGCCTTCCAACCGACGCAGATAGGATTCCAAAATCGGACCGACATAGGCGCAGACGGCAGTGGTAGAAGCCCGCTCGAACTCGCGAATTTCCGGTAGCACTTCCGATGAAAGGAAAACCGGGATGCCCGGCAGGGCCTTCCGTAAACGTGCGCCGATCTGCTGCTCGTGTACGTCATTGAGGAACGAGAATAGCAAGGATACGGCGATGGCCTCGATTTGATTGGCCTTTGCGAATTCAATGATCGTATCGATGTCTAATTCATTGAGCGGTTCAATAATTTCGCCGGCCGCGTCCAGCCGCTCTCCTACTTCAAGGCGGCAATAACGGGGGATCAACAGGCTCGGCCCATCCTGGAACATGTCATACAGGCTGGAACGGGAGGAACGACGCAATTCCAGAATATCCCGGAAGCCCTTGGTCGATACCAGCATCGCCTTGGCACCATTGCCTTGCAAAATGGCGTTAGTGACCACGGTCGTAGCGTGGGACAGCAAGCGGACGTTGGTAGCTTCGATCCCATGTTCCTTTAGTGCAATGGAAAGTCCATCCACTACGCCCTGGCCAAAGTCATGCGGCGTGGTCGAAACCTTTGCGATGCCGATTTGGCCCGTCACTTCATTCGCCAGGGCGACATCTGTAAAGGTCCCACCTATATCCACGCCCACACGCCAACTCATGAATTCACCTCCGCCGTTGCTCCAGACGGCAAAACTCTAACGGCTGCCTCCTGGCGCGGCAACGTTTGGGACATAGGCCTGTCCGGTGAAATGTTCCTCGTTGCCAGCAGAGAACATCAAGCCGGCTTTTTTGATGGCGCTATCGCTGACCGGCTCTAGCGGTACATAAGATCTGTCATCATTCTCAACATAGGCATCGTTGCTGACGGCGTTGTAACAGATAATCAACGTCCAACGCCGCTTATCGGATAGGTTCTTGTTGGAGCGGTGCAGTGTGTTGCAATGGAATATCAACACGTCCCCTGGGTCTAGTTCGCCATAAACGATGTCGCTGGCGGCGAGGATATGTTTCATGCGTTCTGGGTCAGCCTCGTTCTGCTTCTCCGTCAAGGGCACGTGATCGATGCGTCCCAGTTTATGGGAGCCCTTCACCAACTGAAGACAACCATTGTTTCTATCCGACCGATCCAGAGCGATCATGCAACTTAGCATGTCGGGGCGCAGACAGCCGTTGTAATACCAGTAGCCGTAGTCCTGGTGCCACTCCCAGGCTCCACCCTCGCGAGGGTCCTTGGCGGTCAGTTTGGATTGATAATGATAGACCTCTTCTCCAATTAGCGTTTGCGCCGTTTCCACCATGCGGTCACAGCGAGCCGTCAGTCCATAGACGCTATTCCCGGCCCTGTTCCAAAGGGAAATACGGGTGCCAAATCCCTCTTGATCCGGACGTATCAGGGAATGTTCAGCGATGGCGGGATCTTCCTCCATAGCGCGTCTGAGTAGATTGATTTCTTCTGCGTCGAACAGTCGCGGCAAGACTACAAACCCATCCTGTTTGTATAGCTCCTGCTGCAAATTAGATATTTTGAATGGCATTGGACAAGTATTCGGAGGTGTTGAAAGCAAAGTGCGATCTAGCGGAAAATTCCAAAAATCATGTGGATCGTATCAGCATTTTATCTTTGAGGAAATGTTGCCGGTGAATTCGAATCCCGCGGCGGCTTTTCTCGATCGTTAATTGGGCAACCGGGAACAAGCCAGAGCAACTCCAATTAGGAAAAAGCTGAAGGCGAATTATAGAAAACAAAAAAGCCCAGACAAATATAGCATTATTGAAGTGATACAAGATAATAGTTTTATTTGATAGTAATATAAAAATTAGTGGAGAAAAAACACAACTTAAGAATAATATAAAAAAAATATT
>CAXGCE010000016.1:0-12259 GCA_964007795.1 uncultured Alphaproteobacteria bacterium
GCCGCCTTCGCAGAAGGCTCGGGCTCAACCCTGAAAACGGATTTCGCATCAAGACCATCTACCAGCGAGGCTATCGGCTCGAAGCCATCAAGCCCGGTGACGCAAACGAAATTCGGAACGATGACACTGCAAATGCCTGACGCTCTGAGCAAGCACCTGAAAACCCTGGCCTTCCTTGCACTGGCGTTCATGGTGCCGGCGACCACTGTCGCGGAGCTGTCAATCGCACGGGGTTCTGCGGTATCCGGCAGCCAACAACGGGACAATGCCCCGGAGTGGGTTTATACCATACGCCAGGGTGATACGGTTGCGAGCATAACCCAGACGCTGCTTTCCCAGCAGACCACACAGCAACGACTGCTGGAGCATAATGGCCTGGCCAGCAACGCCAAACTCGGCGCCGGGGATACCCTGCGCATTCCCGTAAACTGGCTGAAACGTCAGCCCGAACCGGCCCGGGTGATTGCGGTCACCGGCAACGTGCAACAGATCTCCGGAATGGATGGGCGAAAACTCCCTCTGTCCGAAGATTCGATTGTCCGGGTTGGCGACGAAATTCTCTCCGGTGCCGGTTCGGCAACCATTGAACTGGCCGACGGCTCGGAACTCCGGATCTCCCCGAACTCCCGCCTCATGTTCAATCGCCTGACCCAGTTTGGCAAAGCCTAGAGCCTCCCAGGTCCGAGGACCCTGGCGAAA
This sequence comes from uncultured Alphaproteobacteria bacterium, assembly GCA_964007795.1. Lineage (GTDB taxonomy): Bacteria > Pseudomonadota > Alphaproteobacteria. The sequence goes on from CAXGCE010000016.1 coordinate 700, forward strand.
ATCCTCCCCACATATAGCGGACCCCATGGCTAAAAGGCCCTTTGCTACAGGACATGGCGAGCCAATCCATTCGCCAATGGAAACAAGCAGGGCCAATCCCAGGGCCACGTCCTCCCGCATATACCGATGTTTTGTCAAGTCGATATGCTCCCGCCAATCACCGGAATCGGTCAGACGTTCGTGCGCGGCATTGCCATACATCCACTCGGGCCGGGTATCATCGTAATGATCGGCCAAAGGAAAATGCGGCGGGCCATAGTCGACAGCTTTTCGTATTGCAATACGTTCTTGGTCCAGTGCATCAGTGACCGCGCGGATCGACGGCTGGGTTCCTTCATTATGTATGTCCCACGTGTCGAAATGCTGCATCGGCCCAGCATTCATCAAGATTAACGGCGGGTGAATAATGGGTCCCGCATTCATCAGGACGGCATCAAGTACGTCGGCCAGAGGTTCAATAGCTGGAAATACGCTTCCCGACACAGCTAGGCCGTGTTCGGACAGACGTGCCGGATAAACGCCACTGGGGAGTCGCGTGGCGCGAGCAGAAATTGCTACTAGATCATTTTCGCGCAGGCGCGCCAAATAGGGCAAAGTTCCAGATTCTACAAAAGCCAAATCAGCTTGATTTCCCGCGCGGCGGATGATCCGGCTCATGGCCACAGCTCCAAGGGTTCCTGGCGGAATTGCCACCACTTGCCCGTCGCAAAGGTACGGTGCAATGATGCAGGCGACGGCCTCTTGTGCCGTAGCGGGTAAGGGTGACAGCACCATTTGTGCACTAGCCACAGCCTCACCGACATCTGTCGTCACAAGATGCAAAGGTACGGATCGAATTCCTGCCGAATCTATCAGTCGGATAGCGCCATTGTTCTTGATTGCGCCAAGCGCCGCGGCATCCCGCCGCCACAACCGAACCTCATGACCTTGCTCTGACAAGTCCGCCGCCGCAGCATGGCAACCGTGACCACCACCGATAACAGCAATTTTCAAGATCGTGTCCAATGCTGCAGTTGAAGGGCATAGGCGAATAGCGCCTGCGCGCCACTAGTGTGAACGAACAGCACTTAAGAACCCAACGCAATTGTTTGATCTGCCACCAAAGCCTTCCTACGGGCTGTCACCTTGTTTGCAAGGGTCAAAAAAAGAAATAGCCCTTCGTATCGCTCGGCCAAGTATTCCATAAAACCTTGATACAAATCACCCGAGTGATAATGGGACCCAACTTCGTTGCTCGTCATTTAAGTGACTTCCGGTTTATGGTGAAGCAAACAGTATAACGGGAGATCGAAATGCAGGTTAAGGATAAGATTATCGTTGTCACCGGCGGCGCCAGCGGTATCGGTCGGGAACTAGCCAGCCGTTTTACCAAGGAAGGCGCAGCTCGGGTCGTCATTGCAGATCTAAACGAGGACGGCCTAAACGCGGTTGCGGCTGATATCGGTGCCCTGGCGAAAGTGACTGATGTGGCGCAAGAAGAAGGCGTCAGGGATCTCGTTCGATTTGCGGAGGATCAAGCGGGACCCATTGATTTGTTCTGTTCCAACGCGGGTATTGCGGTGTACGGGGATTTGGACAACAGCAACCAGGAATGGCAACGGGTCTGGGATGTGAACCTTATGTCCCATGTTTATGCCGCGCGAGCCGTAGTGCCAATTATGATTGAACGGGGCGGTGGATATCTTCTCAATACGGCCTCCGCCGCTGGACTGTTGAGCCAGATCGGCTCGTCCACATATTCAGTGACAAAACATGCTGCAGTTGGTTTTGCCGAATGGCTTTCAATCACCTATGGCGACCGGGGCATCAAGGTATCGCTGCTCTGCCCTCAAGCTGTCCGTACCGCCATGACCGCAAATTTAGACAACGGCGGTGTTGCCGGAGTTGATGGCATGATGGAAACGGAAGAACTGGCCGAAGCCGTTATACAGACATTGGCTGAGGAACGCTTCTTATGCTTGCCGCATTCTCAGGTTTTAGAATATATGCAACGCAAAACGGGCGATTACGACCGTTGGCTCAAGGGCATGCGGCGCCTGCATGCACACTACGGCTAGGTAGCAGACTAAATATCTTGAACCCTGGCTAGGTCCGCCGGCGCGTCGCCGCGCTCGACTTTCTGTACGGCGGCAATCAAGCCTACGTTAGCCGGAGCTTCCATGCCCAATTCTTTGGCCCTCTGCACAACCAAGCCGTTGAGGAATTCAATCTCGGTGCGCCGGCCCTTGATCATGTCTTGACCCATGGATGGGCGGGCGGTATCGCTCATTCGTTCCGCCTGTACAAGCATTCGTGCTTCCATCTCGTCTAGTATGGGCGTGTCGTTAGCACCGGAAGTCAACTCCTGGGCCGCAGCCAGCCAATTTTCTGGGTCCAGGCCCGCGATCTTCTCCAATGACAAACCTTGCAGCAAGCCAGCCCGAACTGCCTCTCCGGCCAACCGTATAGACAAGCGGCGGGTGGTCTCATTCTGGGTGAACTCCTTGTTTGACATCCCGCTGGCAGCCGACAATCCATTTCCCATGGCGTTTTGTACCAGCTTGGACCAGCGTTCACCCCATAGGTTAGAGGTCACTTTTGCGCTATCGATATCGGCCAGAATGTCGCGAATGCGCTCCACTCGGGGTGTGACACGACCATGGGGCTCACCCACCCTGAAAACAGTGTAGCTCTCCCCACCTTTGGAGACCGACCGTCGCACAAATCCAGGTTCCACCAACTCAACAACGATCTTGGAAGCGATGCAGCCTATTGTTCTGTTCCAGCCTATAACATTAGCGATAGCGTCCTCGTTAATGCCGTTTTGCAGAGAAACCATGAATCCATCCGGAGACAAGTAGGTCTTCGCCAAGGCCGCTGCCCAAGGTGTGTCATAAGACTTGACACATATAAAAGCGATGTCGGCTAGTTTTTCCTTAGAAAGGACTTGCAGATCTGTGAAATGCATGGCACGGGGTTTGCTTTCAAAGCACTCTTCCGCCGTCATGCCTTCCAAGCGCAACCCATGGGCCTGCACATGCTCGACATGGGCCGGCCACGGGTCCGCAAGGATTACTTCCAACCCGGCCCGGGCGAAATAGCCTCCCACATAGGAGCCGACCGCTCCGGCGCCAATAATCAAAATACGTTCGTTCATGTTCACCCCAAAGTTAGAATGGTTTGTCGTCCTTGATGGCCAGGCGCCGCATTCAGCGCCTTTGGCCGAGATTGTCATCAACCGCCAATTTAATGTGTCCCCGCAGTTTTGCACTATTGTGCACACCGCCTCGTCTGGGCTCAAGCCCAGGTGAAATTCAATTACCAGCTATTTTAACCGCCACAGGGTCATTATGCTCCTCTAGAGCATTCCATATCTAGGTTGCTCTACTATCGTTATGTGTAGGGTAGCTAGTATCGCGGAATAACAATCAGGCCATTAGGATTTAGGTACAAAACGGGCGCAACCTAAAATTAGATTTCCTACCTTAAAATACGACAATAACTTTAAGAAATTTCTAAAACGACCGGTTAACATGGATTAGCCCTGCCTATCGCGAATATCCCTTTTGCTCTGGTTCATCTCCGTCATCAGAGTGACCGCTTCGTCACGCACTAGCAAATCAGTGAACAAGGTGCGTTCAGCTGCTAGGCCATCCATGGGCGAGACAAGCTCCGACCGGCGCACCAGATGTTTGATGTAGGCCACAGCATGGGGTGATTTCCTCGCCAGTTCGTGGCCGATTTCCAGGGCCCTATCCAAGGCAGATCCAACGCAGCATTCTGTGACCAGACCGTATTCTGCCGCCTCGCGTGGCGACAAGGTCTTGCCCAGCAACGTCAATTCCAAGGTTTTGGCCTGTCCAATGATACGGCTAAGACGTTGTGTACCGCCAGCACCCGGCAAAATACCAATATTGATTTCCGGCAGACCGAGGGAGTAAGGGCCGTCCTGGGCGATGCGAAAGTCGCAGCGCAAGGCCATTTCGAACCCGCCCCCCATGGCGGTACCGTTGATGGCGGCGATGAATGGTTTGGGGCTGTCCTCGATACGCCGAAAATCAGCATGAAGCTGTCGTTCCGGAATGGGTTGGATCAGATTATATGACATCCCGGCCGCCCGTTGCTCCCGAGCCCGCGCCTCTAATTCTACAACAGAATAGTGGCGGATAAACACGTCTGGCAGACCGCCTGTGAGAATAATCGCTCGAACCCCTTCGTCCTCTCCCAATTGATCTAACATGGCAGTGATCTCCGGCACGGTTTTACCATCCATGAAACCATCGGGGGGATTGGTAAAGCGAACGATAGCAACGGGGCCGTCCATTTCGATGTTTACTTGCGGCACAATAATGCCTCCCTTATCTCTGGATCATCTTTCAAACCGATCTCAGCCAGGATTTCTTCCGTATGCTCGCCAATCTGTGGTGGCGGGTAGCGCACTTGGGCCGGTGTTCGTCCGAAACGCCAAGGGAATCGGGGCACGGATATATCCGTACCGTCCTGGGCTGTCATTTCCAGGACCATGCCCAGAGCCTTAGCCTGGGCGCTTTCGAAGGCCTCACCGACGGATAGGACCGTGCCATGCGGAATGTCATTCTTGACAAAAAACGCCAACCACTCGGCCGTAGTCTTCTCCTCCATGGCTTCGGCTGCAGCGATGCGCATAGCATTCTTGTTTATGGACCGGCAGGCCCCCGTGGCAAATCGTTCATCCTCCAGCCATTCTGGACGGCCACAGAATTCAGCGAAGCGTCGGAAGTCTTCGTTGCGGGAAACCATGATCTGTATCTGACCATCAGACGTCCTAAATAAACCATAGGGCGCAATCGAGGGATGATGATTGCCCTCTGCAATGGGATCTTGCCGTGAGGCAAAATATTTTCCCGCTTGTACGGTCAACATGGACATGGTGGCTTCCAGTAAGGAGGTTCGGACGACCTGCCCTAGACCACTTCGTTGCCTTTCCATCAGCGCGCCAAGGATACCAATGGTATTGCAAAGTCCGCCAAGGACATCAGAAATCGCAATTCCAGATCGAGTTGGCCCGCTCTCGGCACTGCCAGTAATTGACATAAGTCCCGAATAGCCCTGAACCAACTGGTCGACGCCGGATCGATGTCCCATAGGTCCCACATCTCCAAATGCCGATAACCGAGCAACCACCAAATGAGGAAAATTGCGCTCCAGTTCCTCGTCCGAAAATCCCATGGCATCGAATACGCCGGGCCGAAAATTCTCCACAACCACGTCAGCGGACGACATCAGGGCCCGCAACACCTTGTCACCACCCGGTTTGCGAAGATCCACATGCAAACTACGTTTGTTGCGATTGGCCGTGGCAAAATAGCCGCCCATATCAGGTGCGAAGGACGGTGCTTGCTGCCGCAGCATATCCCCCTGCCCCGTCTCCACCTTGATGACATCGGCACCCATGTCCCCCAGTAGCATAGGCCCTAATGGTCCAGCGATGACCCGTCCTAGATCGATCACGCGAATTCCACTCAACAGCATCGCCCATACTCCATGTTTCGCCCGTAATTGGGACGATCATATCAAGGCGCCTGGCAACCCTCTAGCATGGAAGAGCCAAAAATATAAAGGAATGGTGTTTAATGCCACCGACGAGTGCGCGAGCCTTTGAGGCTTTACATTACACGTCGACCAAGGCCACTGAATGCGCTTCTAATTAGGAGAAAGCCGGATTTTCAAATGCGACTTACGACTGGCTTCTTCCAAATCGTCTGATAAAATTTAAGCACGGAATACATCATGAAAATCGGCTCACCCCTACACAATATTCCCAAGAACCGACGCCCGATGCGCAGAGATATGACCGGGCGTTTAGTTACCGTGACGCCTATTGATCCCGACCACCATTGCGATGATCTATATAATGCTGCGTGTGGACCTGACGGTGACCCCACAGGAAAGATATGGACGTATATGAGCTTTGGGCCATTTAGTGATAAGGCCGAATTCCAAAAATGGCTGAAACCGCAGGACCAAAAGGACGACCCTCTGGTCTTCGCGATAATTGACCGAGCTGACGGCAGGGCCCTTGGCATGGCCAGCTATCTTCGCATCGTCCCTCAGTGGGCCACGTGCGAGATCGGCTCCATTTGGTTTTCCCCGTCTCTGATGCGTACATCCCTGGCGACGGAGGCTATGTATCTTATGGCCTCACACGTGTTCGAAGATTTGGGCTATCGCCGATATGAATGGAAATGCGATTCCCTTAATGAGGCATCCTGCAGCGCCGCGCTGCGTCTTGGCTTTCAGTATGAAGGCCTGTTTCGCCAGCATATGATCTATAAAGGTCGAAATCGCGATACTAGTTGGTTCGCTATGACCGACATGGACTGGCCGATCGTGAAAGCAGCGTTCGAGTTTTGGCTAGCAGAAGAAAATTTTGACGACGCGGGCCGGCAACGAAAGAGCCTCGCTGCAATCCGGGAGAGTTTTAGGCCAAGTTAAGACGCATATTTTCCCTGCTCATCAGGGCGCCGTCCCAAGCCATTCGCGCCTCGGCTTCCAACAACTCGAGAAATGGATCTTCATGGTCGGGATCATGATGGAATATGACTAGGCGTTTAGCATTCGCAAGCTTGCAAAGGCGCATCCCTTCCTGCCAAGTGGAATGGCCCCAACCAATTCTAGAAGGAAATTCTCGGTCCGTGTAAGTGCAGTCATAGACGACCACATCTGCATGGTCGATCAAATTCAGGATATTCTCGTCCGGCTTGTCGGGAATATGTTCCGTATCCGTAACATAGCAGAAGCTTTTGCCACCGTAGTCTATGCGATACCCTGTAGCGTTATCAGGATGCCGCAATAACGTAGTCTTGACCTTGATTTCGTTACCAAGTGTAAAACTGTCGCCGGCGACAAAATCCTCGAACGTCAACTTCGATCGCATAGTTTCGATCGGCACCGGAAATGTTGGCTGATTCATTTGCCCTGCCATGATGTCGCTCAGTTTCTCTTCTATATCAAACAAATGGCCCGCCTTTATGCGGAATTCATGATCTAGCTGGTAGGCAGGCGAGAAGAAGGGAAAGCCGTTGATATGGTCCCAATGAGTGTGAGACATTAAGATATCTGCTTGGCGCACGCCCTTTTTCATCATCCAATGGCCCAGATTTCGTATCCCCGTGCCACAATCAAGGATCACGCGCTGGCCCCCGCAGGACACTTCAATGCAAGAGGTGTTGCCGCCGAAGATAGCGTACTTTGACGACGGGCAAGCTATCGATCCCCTGACCCCCCAAAATTTTACCTTGAACCCCATTGAAAATCCCTTATCGATCAAAATGCAAATTCTACAAAACGATCAATAGGAAATATAAGACGCCGTCTCATATTCTCAAGTGATCTTGATCACACTATACACCGGCAAGTCACGACCCGGAGAAGCACCATAAGAGATATTATGCGATTATATAGAACGAAACCAGAATTTAGAAAAATTATGCATTCGCTAATTCCTGCTCCACCAACTTCACCCAATAAGAGGCGCCGATCGAGAGAATTTCGTCATTGAAGTCGTAGTTTGGGTTGTGAACCATGCAACCGCCCGGTTCGTTTCCCACGCCGTTACCAACCCAGATGTAACAACCGGGCCGCGCCTGCAACATCCAGGAAAAGTCCTCCGCCCCCATTGTCGGCTGCAGATCCCTACGCACATTTTCTTCTCCTACCACCATAGCTGCTGCCTGGTGAGCAATCTCTGTCTCGTCAGGTGTATTTATGGTCGGGGCATAACGACGGTCATAGGTATATTCGATGTTGGCACCATGAGCTTGGGCGATGCCTTCAGCCACCCGCTTGATTTCGGCCTCCATGATGTCCTGTACCTTCACCGAAAAGGCCCTAGTGGTGCCCGCGATCAAGGCCGTTTCGGGAATTACATTAGTCGTGAAGCCGGATTGAAATTTCGTCGCAGAAATAACAGCCTGCTTAATGGGATCCACCGTGCGCGAGACGATACGTTGTAAACCCATTATGATCTCGGAACCGACCAGAATTGGATCCACGCCCAGATGAGGCATAGCGCCATGGGCGCCAGTGCCGTGCACGATAATTTCAAAAAAGTCCGCCGAAGCCATCATGGGACCGGGCATCAAGCCGATCTGGCCCACCGGAATACCCGGCATGTTGTGCAGGCCATACACGTCAGTACAAGGAAACTTGTCAAACAGGCCTTCTTCCACCATCAGGCGGCCACCGGCTTCGTTTTCCTCCGCCGGCTGAAAGATAAAATAAACTGTGCCGTTAAAATTCTTCGTCTCTGCCAAATATCGCGCCGCACCCAGCAACATGGTGGTATGGCCATCATGACCGCAGGCATGCATTTTGCCGTCATACTTTGATCGGTGGGGCACGTCGGCAAATTCCTGCAAATCCAAGGCATCCATGTCCGCCCGCAAACCGATTTTGCGGTCGGAATTACCACACTTTAAGACGCCCACGACACCGGTCTTAGCCAGGCCGGTGTGCACTTCCATGCCAAAACTACGCAACTTTTCCTCGACAACAGCGGCGGTTCGCACTTCTTCGAAAGCGGTCTCGGGGTGCGCATGGATATCATGCCGCCATTCCACCATGTCATTATGGAAGTCCGCAATCCGGTTGATAACGGCCATGGGGTACTCCTCGGTCAATTCATTGGTTTGTCACCACCATAATCATTTACCCTGAAGTGGCGCTCATGTCATGAGCAATAAATTTTGCTTGTAGTATGAGATCCACACTGGTTGGGTTATGGAGCATATGATCTCCCGCGAATTCAGCCGAGCATTTGGGAAATCCCGCCAGTCAGCCTCATTAAAATTTCCTGAGAATGATTGCAGGCCTATCCAAGTCGCACCTTGATCCAGACTAAGCCGAAACCCCGAAAAATGGGAACACCCATACCAGTAGAACGTCAATGGTCGCGATTTGACTAGACGGCTACAGGCCCAGTCATTACCTTGTACAGGCTCAAACGTTTGCCTACGGAAATCATGGCGGCAAATATTTCGCCCCGCAGCATTTCTCTACAATGAAAGCCTGCCTTCGGCAGATATTCTTCAGCCGACCGTATACCTCTTGTATCAACACTAAATTCAATCTTGCTCATCAACATTGGAAAGCCCAGAGATGGTGTGTATTTTCCGCCAAGGAAATCTCATTCGGAACAAAAGGATTGGAGCATGGCCACACGAAATATGAATGATTGGCAGACATCGATCTGTCAGGTCGTCAGCAATGAAGAAGAAGACAGAATAATTGTACGCGGACATGATTTGAACGACCTGATCGACGAAATTAGTTTCTCTGGCATGATGTTCCTGATGCTTCAGGGCCACAAACCGACGCCAACTCAGGCGCGGGTTTTAGATGCCCTTCTAGTCGCATCCATGGAACATGGCATTGCCCCACCGTCCATGGTGGCCCGATGTTTCGCCTCCTACGGCACCTCTATTCAGGCGGCGATCAGTAGCGGGATCAATGCCTTTGGTGTCCGAATGGGAGGCCTGGGTGAACAGATGGCAAAATTTATGGTGGATACCCTCGCGGATATAGCAGAAGGTCCTGTACCCGGTGATGAGAAACTGCAAAGCCGCGCCACTAGGCTGGTGGCTGAAATTATCGCACGCGGCGAGCGAGTGCCCGGTTTCGGCATTCCGCTTCATAGAGAAGATCCACGCGCGACTAAAGTCTTGGAAGTCGCCAAGCAACACGGCACCTTCGGACTTTACGGCCGCTTCGCCGAAGCTATGGAGGTGGAATTGGCCAAGGCGCGTGGCGGGCGTGCCGTGCCCATGAACCTGGACGGCGTAGGCGCCGCCGTAATTCTTGATTTGGGTTTCCATTGGCGTTCCACACGAATGTTTTTATTGACACCCCGGTCTGTCTCGTTCGGGGCTCATTATCTGGAGGAGCAGGAGCAAGATTCTACCTGGCGACACATCCCGGCTGATCAAATTGAGTACCTGGATTGATGGAACAGACCATATAATTGGGCAACGTCCGCACCGAAACCGAAGCATTGGCTCTGAAACTGGCCAAAGTACCATTAGGTCCCATGTTGGCGGAACGTGGCTCAATTCTGTTTAAATCGAACCAACCAGAAGAAGGCGCCATCAGGTTCGATATGAAAATCCACACGGGCCCATTGGGCGGGGTTTTAGGATATCTCCGAGCGCATTGTCGCTGGCGAGGGCCATCATTGTGAGAAATTGTGAAGCTAACTCAAAAGTGCCTCATAGGTCACCCGCTTAAGTTCAAACGAGAAGGGATGCCAGAAAGACATCACCCGATGGGCCATGACTACGGCCGCAATGTTGTAATGGGGCAAAAACCACCAGTGAGTACCCCCCAATCCGCCCCATTGCACCTCACCCATTGATTTCGGTGGATCGATGGAACTGGGCTTCAACGTGACGGAACCGGCTGCACTGTACGCCTTACCAGGAACGTCACCGCGGACCGGAAACCGCAGACATATGCCCTTTTCCACTTGGGGCGCCTTAATCAGAGCCATGGTTTCCTGACGCAACAACATGCCATCACCCGGTAACAGAGCCTGAATCATGGAGACCATGTCAGGCAGCGTGGTGACCAACCCGCCCGCAGCCGACAAACGCGGCGCGGATACCAGTGGATTAATGTTCAAGAGCTCAACTTCAGCGCGCGTCAATCCTGGTTTCATGGGCTCCATGAGATTAGCGCCAACATAGAACGCCGTTAGACGATCCCGATCCGCTGGCGGGACGACAAATCCGGTGTCCAGCATCCCTACAGGATCGAAAATGCGCGCCTTGAGGGCCCTATCCAAGGGCTGGCCATCCATAATCTCTATTAATCGTCCCAACACATCTGTGGCGACGGAATATTCCCACGAGGTGCCGGGATGAAAGACCAGAGGCAACTCCGCCAAGATATCCATCATTTCAGCCAAGGTGGTGTCGCGTCCATTTACCTGGCGGGACATATAAGTCTGGGTGATTAGGCTGGAGGGATCAAGGAAACCGTTACTTAATCCCGAAGAATGGCTCAACAAATGCCGGATTGTAATGGAGCCATTCGCCGGCTCCGTATCTGAGATTTCTGTCGCACTCGGTCGCAATACTTGTCGCTCGCCTAACTGCGGAATGAATTCTTCGATAGGGTCATCCAACCGAAAATGCCCTTCTTCAAGCAACAGCAGCACGACACAAGAAACCATCAGTTTAGTGTTGGAAAAGGCGCGAAAGATGTGATCGTACCGCAACGCCTGCCCCGCCTCCCGATCCGCCATACCGGTACAATGAACATCAACCAAGTCCTGTCCCACCAAGACCGCCGCTGATACACCAGCCAGAATTTCCTGGTCCACATAGCGCTGCATGGTTTCGTGCAAGGGCGCAAAATCATGATCTTTGTCTTTTACACTTATTTCTGCCATGAAATTTGGGCCCTTCTTTTAGAAGTCTGGAAAACATAATCAATTCAATTGCTTATATGCAAATAATTTGTAGACACTTGCAAATGCCGGTCATTTAAGCTGCCATAATCCCATACTCCTAAGTTACGTCCCATGTTGGAATAACCACCTAGT
>CAXGCE010000017.1:0-12200 GCA_964007795.1 uncultured Alphaproteobacteria bacterium
TCGGTGAAACCGCCAGAGCCCGCATCGCCATCATGCGCGAGACCGACGACGGCTTTCGCATCGCCGAAGAAGATTTGCGCCTACGCGGCACTGGCGAACTATTAGGTACACGTCAAAGCGGCTTCCCTAACTTCCGCCTGGCCGACCCCATGGCCCACCAGGATTTGATGGAAGTCGCGAGAGATGACGCCCGATTGATCTTGGAGATGGATCCATATCTAGAGGGCCTACGCGGCGACGCCCTTCGGACGTTGCTTTATTTGTTCGAACGGGAAGCGGCTGTAAAATTGTTGCGATCTGGTTGATTACGTTTAATCAAATCTGCGTTCAATCCCCGTCGGTTTGGTTAGGAAATTGAAGAACCGCCCCGGCACATCGCCGGTATTTTTGACCTTTTATTTTCAGCTGTCGTGACAAATAACAGAGGCTGACGCTTGAAGTCATCAGTTATACCTAGTTCGACCTGACCACCTAGCCATTTCTAACAACTCGCCTACATGTGCCCTGCCATCGCCGCCTTCCAATGGGTCCGGCAGACGGAGACGTAGCGGTTATTACCGCCAATCACCACCTGTTTCCCGTCCTTCACCGCCGAACCATTTTCGTCCAGACGCAGCACCATCGTGGCTTTCTTGCCGCAGCGGCAGATGGTCTTCACCTCTCGCATTTCGTCCGCAATGGCCAGCAGACGCTCGCTGCCGGGGAACAGTTGTCCCTGAAAATCCGTCCGAAGACCATAGGCGATAACAGGGATTGACAAGCGGTCGGCCACATCGGTCAACTGTTCCACCTGCACCTTGGTCAAAAACTGCGCCTCGTCCACTAGAACACAGGCTATCCTTTCTTGTTTATGATGCCTCTCCACCTGGTCATACAGATCATCGTCCTGGCCAAATAATTCAGCCTCCGCCTCCAATCCGATGCGCGAGCTAATCTTGGGTGAACCATGTCGGTCATCCAGGGCGGCAGTAAACAACATCGTCTTCATGCCCATTTCCTGGTAGTTGTAGCTAGATTGCAGCAGGATTGTGCTTTTCCCTGCATTCATGGATGAATAGTAGAAATACAACTTGGCCATTCAAACAGGCTCCCGAATCCTCAATTGGGCGCCTAGAATAGCAAATTCAGGCAAGAGTAACCTCGCCAGCGACGATGATGCCCTGGTTGTTATTGCCTTAGTTTAATTTCAGAAAACCAGTTTAGATTTGCATTTAGCCCATACAATTGGCCAACTAAGGCGCCGGTTCCATCGGACTGAGATCTAGGATTTCCGTGAAAGATTCACCGGCGGTGATGCGCCGGTCCCATTCTGCTTCTGCTGCCAACGTCTCCAGGCAGGCAGTAAGAACACTGTCAATGCGACGGCGTGGAACGACCGTTACCCCGTCATCATCGCCGATCACCAGATCGCCGCTCTCTACCAACGTACCGCCACAGGAGATCGGCGCGCCTACATCGCCAATGTAGCTGTAATTGGGGCCGGCCGGATTAACCGCCCGGGTGAAGCATGGAATATCCAGTTCGCGAATTTCCGCCACATCGCGGATGGCGCCATCGATGACCAGACCGGCCACGCCTCGACGCGAAGCCTCATTGGCCATGTTGCCCCCCAGTATGGCGTTGTCCTCATAGCCACCACCGTCTACCATCAGAATATCGCCCGGCTTTGTCTGGGAAATGCCATGCAATAGCGGCGTGATGTCACCGGCTATGGCACGGACTGTCAGAGCCTGGCCCAGCATTAGATAGCCCGGTTTGATTGGCCTGATCGCGGCCGCCAAGGTTCCAGCCTTGTTCATAGAGTCAGAGGCGATGGGCGAACGGATGTCTGACCATCTCGCCAGCGCCTTAGCACTTAACCGATGTTTCGGAAGAGCATGCAAATGGACCGGCATGGTCGCTACATCCCCAGAATTCGCTTGGCGATAATTTCATGCTGTACCTCATTAGAGCCACCGTAGATCGTGGCCTTGCGCTGATTAAAATAGCGCCCAGCGGCAGCAACAGAATAATCCGGTCCTATCGGAGGCACATTGGCGCCCGCATCCAGAACCCCGCGATCAAAGGGCAAGGCGTAATAGGCAGTCGCCTCCACCATCAGTTCGCTAATAAATTGGGTCATTGAGGAACCCTGGCATTTAAGAATGGACGATTCAGATCCCACGCGCTCGCCAGCGCTGAGCGCGCTCAAAGTCCGAAGTTCTGTGTATTGAATGGCGTCGATGGAGACTTCCAGTTGCGCCAGCTTGGCGGCAAAAGCCGGGTCATCAATCAACCGGTCGCCGTCGGCCCGTTCCTGTTTGGTAATCTCCTTAACTCTTGCCACGGCTCCCTGCAAGCCGCCGGCGTAGGCGTTACCGCGCTCAAACTCCAACAAATATTTTGCCACGGTCCAACCATCGTTTTCGTCGCCGATGCGGTTTGCTTGCGGGATGCGTACGTCTTCAAAGAACACCTGGTTCACTTCCTGATCAGGCGCCTGGGTCTGATCCATCATTACAATGGGTTCCACAGTGATGCCGGGCGTATCCATTGGCATCAGCAGGAACGTGATACCTTCCTGGCGCTTGCCCTCCGTCGAGGTTCGTACCAGACAGAATATCCAATCGGCCCGTTGCGCCATAGTGGTCCAAATTTTTGAGCCGTTTACGATATAGTCATCGCCATCGGCTACGGCACGTGTCTGCAATGAAGCAAGGTCCGAGCCCGATCCTGACTCTGAATAACCCTGGCACCACCACACGTTGGATTCCAGAATATCGGGCAAGAATTTCTTTTTCTGCTCCTCCGTGCCGAATTCCATTATCACCGGCGCCACCATTTTCAGGCCGAAGGCAATAGGGCGTATGCAACCGGCCCTCATCATCTCGGTATCATATATATACTTCTGGGTAGCCGACCAGCCGGTGCCACCGAAGCCAACCGGCCAATTCGGTGCGATCCACCCCTTTTTGTAAAGGGCTTTCTGCCAGGTGACGAAGGCTTCCTTATCGATATAGCCAGTCAGGGATTTTGCCGTTTTAGAGCGGATTTCCTCTGTATGGTTTTCTGCGATGAAAGCCTGCACCTCGGCGCGAAAGGCCTCATCTTCGGCCGCATATTGAATATCCACGTCACATACTCTCCGATGATTGGGCGGTGTTTATTGTCTCGGTTATAGCCTACCTGCCCTCGTTTTGTCAGGCCCTGGTGACGACGGTTTCGCGATAGGTGATATAGGCCCCGCAGGCAACGATAATGGCGCTACCGACCCAGGTCCACAAATCTGGAAATTCGCCAAATATGAAAAACCCGAGGATCACAGCGCCCACCAATTGCAAATAGACAAATGGCGAAATAACCGAAACCTCTGCCCATTGGAAGGCCTTGACCACGAACAGATGCCCCAGCCCTCCAAACACTCCGGTTGCCGCAAACAGCAGCCAATTAAGCGGCTCATCCGGCGTCACCCAATAAAAAGGCCCAACCAGTGATGTCAGTAGCGCGCCCAACACGGCGGTGTAGATAATGGTCGTAACAGGGCTGTCCTGACCCACTAGACGACGGGTCATAATTTGATAAAAGGAATAAAAGGTAGCGGAGGCGATCACGAATAATTCGGCGCCATGAAAAGAGGCTCCAGCTGGCCTAATGATGATCAAGGCACCCGTGAACCCAATTGCCACAGCCGTCCAGCGGCGTGGGCCCACGCGCTCACCCAGTAATGGCACGGACAGTGCAGTTACAATGAAGGGTGAGGTAAAACTGATCGAGGCCGCGGTCGTCAAAGGCAGGTAGTTTAGCGCAACGAAATAACTGGTCGTTGATCCCAGCAGCAGCAGTGACCGTAACAGCTGAGCGCCTAGATTTTGGGTCCTGAACAACGCCCGGCCCTGAAAGGGCAAAAAAATTATCAACATGAGAAAAAAATGGCCCAGGTACCGCACCCATAGCACCTGCTGGACTGCATAGGATTCGCCCAACAGTTTGACCGCAGCATTGAGAAAGGGAAACAAGCCCACGGCAAGGCACATATAGACGATTCCGCGGGCGGCGTGGTTGGTAATCATTCAAATGGGCAATCGAGCTGGTTGAGACCGGGCAGATTGGTTGGCTTTTTTTCCGCCAACATATAGCATTCCCATGATACGGCTACGCATTATTCCACTCACAATAGGGAATCAGCCCGCTATGACAGACAGCAATGCACCGGCCACGCGCGGCATCCATCATTTGGCCCTGAATACCGAGGATATGAAAATGACCACCGATTATTATATCGATGTCCTCGGCATGAAATTGGTACATGCCATGAAGATACCAGCGGGACTGGGCTCAGGCCCAAATAACCGGGGAAATCCGCCCTATGAAAACCTGCGGCACTATTTCTTCGACATGGGGAACGACAGCCTGTTGGCATTTTTCGAAATGCCTAAAGGTGAAAAGCAAGTTGGCGACCGGGACGCTATTGCGGCAATGCAACATGTATCATTTTCGATGCTGCCGGATGCCTTCGAAGCTCTGCAGCTTCGCCTGAAGGAGCGGGATATCGACACCATCGGGCCGTTGGAAGTTTTGCCCGGCGTCTTCTCTGTCTACTTTTTCGATCCCAATGGAATTCGATTGGAAGCGTCCTGCCAACCGGCCGACGGCAAGATGCCCAGGATCGCGACGGCGGCGACCCAAACGAAGTCGCAGGCCCGCGCGGAATTGGCGACGCTGACTGATGACGACGACTGGATCACCAAGCGTGTAGCCGCATTGCCGGATTGATGAGGAGTTTCCGCTTTAACACCAACCTTGCTACTCTTGTGAAAAAAATTGCGAATAGGCGATTAGGAAAGACTGACTGATGTTTCAAGATATCATTGAGCGCACGGGAGACCATCCGAATGTGGCCTGGCGGGGCCGTTTCGCGGACGCTTGTATTGAACTCTGTATCGATGGGGAGAGCCAATATTTGAGTTATGACGCCCACGGCGTGCGGATCGGTCCCAATCGACCGGATCGCAGGATCACCTTCCGGCTGGAAGCAAGCGGAAACGATTGGCGGGAACTGATCACGGCCAATCCTCGGCCGGGCCTACAATCTCTCTCGGCCATGCGACGCACTGGGCATCTGAAGCTTACCGGAGATCACGTAGCCTTTTACCAGAACCTTTTACCGCTGGAGCTGCTGTTTTCCATGAGCCGTCCCCGCCCGGCCAAAGCCAACAGCATTCCGTCTCAGCCGACTATCGACCCCATCGTCGGTCGGTACATCAATTTGGCGTTTGAGGGGCGACCCCATCGCATCTATTTCGAAGAGGCTGGCAGCGGGATACCGCTGATCTGCCTCCATACCGCCGGCGCGGACGGGCGGCAGTACCGTGCTATCTTGAACGACGAGGCAATCACCGAGAACTTCCGTGTCGTCGTGTTCGACCTGCCTTGGCATGGCAAATCTTCGCCGCCCCCCGGATTCCAGGACGAGATCTATGAATTGTCCACGGAACGTTATGTCGCCGTTACGATGGCGGTAAAAGAGGCGTTGCAGCTTGACAATCCGGTGATCATGGGCTGCTCCATCGGTGGACGGGCTGTGCTGCACTTAGCCCTGCGCCACGGCAGAGATCTGCGGGCAGTGATCGGTCTGCAATCGGCGCTCTATGCCGAGAACAGGATTGATGGTGAGCCCGAAGGTCTACGCAGTATTCACCGGCCGGACGTACACGGGCCGGAAATTTCTGGAGCCCTGATGATGGGCCTGATCGCGCCGCAATCTAACGGCACGGATACCTGGGAAACTTTGTGGCATTACATGCAAGGTGGCCCCGGGGTTTTCATGGGGGATCTGAATTACTACTTCACCGACGGAGATATGCGTAACGGCGTCGCGCGTGGCATCGATACCGCTGAGTGCCCCGTCCACCTTCTGACCGGCGAATATGACACCTCCGCCACCCCGGAACTCAGCGGTCAACTAGCAGAGGAAATCAACGCCACGTCCTTTAAGGTCATGAAAGGTATGGGCCATTTTCCCATGTCCGAAAACCCTGAAGAATTCCGCAAATATCTGCTGCCTGTGCTGGAACAAATTGCTGCGTAAATGACTAGATCTACTAATTCCTATCCCGCAGGCCATCTGCCTCGAGATCTCCAACAAAGAGAGAACGACGCCGCTGCCGGAATTGAGGTTGGTACTGACTTCAGGCGGTTCGATCAAAAAGACGATATATTCAGCCGGGCGTTTTGGGATGAGACGGTGCGCTCGGACGCAAGTATGGAGTTCTTTCGCGGTCATGGGCACAGTTTCAATTCACGGAACGTAGACGGCTTCAGACAAAGGGATTTCGCTTTCCGTAACGCGGCCTGGTCAGTGGCGGATGATTACGCAGATCGCAATCGCCCCAACGGCTTGCGGGAAGGATTCCAGGACCCACAAGAGGCCCGTTACCCCCCAGCCGAGCAGCGCATCGCCATCGAAGACCCTGCCGCCATGACGACAGAAATCAAGCGAGTGGCGCGTATGTTCGGTTGCGATCTCGTAGGCGTGACAGCCTACGATAGCCGCTGGGTTTACGCTACGCGTGCGGACATTAAGACCTTCGAGAAAAAACCCAATGATTTACCCATTGGCCTGACTAACGTCATCGTTATGGGCCACGGCATGGACTACGACCTTGTGAAATCCTATCCGTCGGCACTAGCCGGCGCAGCGGTCGGCATGGGCTATTCCGGCGAGGCCGTGACCGTAGCCCAACTTTCGCAATATATTCGCAATCTGGGCTACCAAGCCATCGGCTCCATGAACGACACGGCCCTGGTAATCCCCATGGCTGTTCAGGCAGGTTTAGGAGAGTACGGCCGCAACCAAATGGTCATTACCGAGGAGTTTGGGCCCCGCGTTCGATTTTCCAAGATCTTCACTGATTTGCCTCTTGTGCGAGACAAACCGAAAAAGTTCGGCGTCACAGAGTTTTGCAACATCTGCCAGAGGTGCGCCGACGCTTGCCCGCCCAAGGCATTGCCGTACGGCAAGCCCAAGGTGGGAGGGCCCAACCGTTCCGCGATCAAGGGCGTTAAGAAATGGACGGCAGATTGCGAAAAATGCTTCAGCTTTTGGGCCAAGATGCTTAGTGACTGCGCTATTTGTATGCGGGTCTGTCCTTATAACAAGGATTTCAGCAGGCCCATTATGCGCCTCGCCCGGCGACTGGCGGGCACCCGGTTACGTCGTCTGATGTTGTGGCTGGATATCAAACTAGGCTACGGCCAACGTGTAGCGCCGTCCCGTTGGTGGCGGAGCAATCAGAAGGATGCTTGACCGCGAGGACATGGTTACCCTGGACCGCTCGGATCCACTTGCAGTCATCAGGGACAAGTTCGATCTACCGGAAGGCATCATCTATCTGGATGGCAATTCTTTGGGCCCTCTGCCACGTGCCGTTCCTGAACGGTTGAACCAGGTAATCCACCAACAATGGCGGGAGGACCTGATCAAATCCTGGAACATCCACGGCTGGATGGACCTGCCCCACAAGGTGGGTGACCACATCGCACCAATTATTGGTGCCAGTCCCGGTGAAGTGCTGGCCGGCGACTCTACCTCCGACAATCTTTTCAAGCTGATGGCGGCTGCCCTGGACCAACGTCCAGGCCGCAAGGTGATAGTCAGCCAATCCGGCAACTTCCCGACGAATAATTATCTGGCCGAGGGGTTGATCCACTTCATGGGCCAGGGACACGATTTGTGCCTGGTGGATGGCAATGATGTCCTGGAGGCAATCGACGAGAAAGTTGCACTAGTCTCGTTGACCCATGTGGATTACCGCTCGGGTTATGTCCAGGATATGGCTGCCGTGACGCGCCGAGCCCATGAAGCCGGTGCCCTTACGCTGTGGGATCTTTCCCACAGCGCTGGCGCCTTGGAAGTGGACCTGAACGGGGCCAACGTGGATTTTGCAGTGGGCTGCACCTACAAATACCTGAATGGCGGTCCCGGTGCGCCAGCCTATCTATTCGTGGCCAACAGATTACAAGATCAGGTTCGTCAGCCCTTATCGGGTTGGCAGGGACATGCGTCCCCATTCGAATTCGAAGTCGGATACCGCCCTGGCCCCGGAATTGTACGTCAACGCTGCGGCACGCCATCAATCTTGGCCATGAGCGCCCTCGACGCCGCCTTGGAGGTGTTTGACCAAGTCGATATGGCCGACGTTCGCACCAAGAGCCTCTCACTGACCGACAACTTCATCGCAGTCATGGAGCAGCGCTGTGCAAGCCATGGATTCTCGCTGTCCACGACCCGGGAGCATGATCGACGTGGCAGCCAGGTATCATGGCGCCACGAACTGGGCTATCCCATCATGCAGGCGATCATAGCCGATGGCGTAATCGGAGATTTTCGTGCTCCAGATATTCTTCGGTTTGGCTTCACGCCACTATATTTGCGCTATGTAGATATCTGGGACGCTGTCAGCGTGATTGAGGACGTAATGATATCGCGCCGGTGGGATCAACCGCAATTCCACCAGCGCGCAGCGGTCACCTGATGCAGTTGGCATCTTCATGACTTCATCCCACTTAAAATTGGAATCCACTAACGTCATGAGCTGTGACAACCATCTGCCCCTGCCCTCAACATGCTAGCGCATGTTTCCCAAACTGTGGCAGGTTCGAAAGGCACCCTAAGAATTAATTGGGAGATAACATCGTGGCGGTCCTCGTAATTAGAAATGACGCCGGCGGTGTGGCGACCCTCACACTGAACCGGCCCGACGCCCTGAACGCCCTAAATCTGGCTCTGTTCTTGGAACTGCGCAGCCATATAGAAGACATCCGCTCTGATATAGATGGCGTTGGCTGTGTTGTCCTTCGCGGAGCCGGAAGATCCTTTTGTGCCGGCAACGATTTGAAATCGATCCAAGTGGGGGAAGAACCACCGAATCCCACCTTTCAAGCCGACACGATCGATATGTTGGAGGCACTTCCTCAACCGGTGATCGCTGAAGTCCGGGGCCATTGTTACACAGGTGGCCTGGAACTAGCTCTGGGCTGCGATCTGCTGGTGGCCTCCGATACTGCCAAATTCTCCGATACACATGGAAAATGGGGTATGACCCCACGCTGGGGCATGAGTCAGCGCCTTCCCCGCCGTATCGGTTACCTAAAAGCCAAGGAAATGAGCTACACCGCAAGGGTCTACTCGGGGACCGACGCTGTTGCCATAGGCCTGGCCAATCAGTGCGTGCCTGACGACGAATTAGAGATCGTAGTGGCCTCCATGGCAGCCGATATTGTTGCCACCTCCTGGCACAGCCTGCGCGGCAACAAAATGCTTTATAACAAGGGGCAGGACTACACCTTCCGCGAAGGCATGGCTTTCGAAATGGCAGAAAGTCCCGGTCGTAGCTCAGATATTGAAGAAAGACTGAAAACATTTCAAAAAGGCTAGATTGATGGCAGATATCCCCGGTTGGCAATGGAGTGCAACAGACAGCGCGGTGGCGATCCGGAAGGGAAGCATCAGCACCGTCGAGGCTGTGGAGCAGAGAATGGACATCCTTGCGCACCAAATCTGGAGCTATACATGAGCAAAGAATGGCCAGAGGAAATCTACGGTCTGTTACGAGAAGCCGGCATTGATCAGTTCGCCTATGTCCCAGATGCCGGTCACGACCACCTGATCAAACGATCCATCGCTGACCCCGAGGTCCATGCTATCGCCCTGACGACCGAAGAAGAAGGCGTAGGCCTACTGGCTGGCGCGCATCTGGGCGGCAGCCGCGGCGTTCTGTTGATGCAAAGCAGCGGCGTAGGTAATTGTATCAACCTGTTGTCCCTAATCCGGGCTGGTAGGTTTCCGTTTCTGACCCTGATTTCCATGCGAGGAGATTTTGGCGAGGGCAACCCTTGGCAAATGCCCATGGGCCGATCAACACAGCCGGTCCTAGAAGCTTGCGACGTAATGTGCCTGCGCATTGATGACCCCGCCGAAGCGGGACGAACTACCAGCGCGGCCATCACCATGGCCTTTAACAGTGAATTACCTGTCGCCGTGCTGCTCGGTCAAAAACTGCTCGGTGCGAAGAAATTTAGTTGAGGTAGACAATGGCAAAAATAGACACCGACCCTAATAAGGGCACCCGAGCCGAAGGCAGGGTCGCGACCGGACATTTAGATCGCCGCGCGGCGGTCAAGTCCATACTGGATATGCTTGGCGACGATACGTTGATAGTGGCCGGCCTAGCCGGAACCAAGGGCGATGTCCTTGCTGCCGTTGGTGATGACCCACGCGTCTTTGGCTTCGGTGGTGCTATGGGTGCTGCCACCTCCATGGGCCTTGGCTTGGCCCTGGCGCGGCCCGACAAAAGAATTCTGGTAGTAACCGGCGATGGTGAGTTGCTGATGAACGTGGGCACCCTAGCAACAGTAGCAGTGGCCAATCCATCAAATCTAGGCATCGTCTGTGTCGACAACGAACACTACGGCGAAACCGGATTTCAGCGCAGCCATACTGGTCTGGGCACTGACTTGGCTGTTATCGCACAGGGTTCCGGAATTAGTGCCGTACGCACAGTGCATGAGGAAACAGAACTAGCCGAGGCGGGGAAGATGCTACGGCAAACAAACAGCAGTTCATTCGTGTTGCTGAAAGTTCGCGTCGATGATCCGCCCAAGGTCCGTTTCTCATGGGATGCGGCATACCACAAAAACCGCTTTCGTCAGGCACTCCTGGGTCAACCATGAAGCGTTATGCCCTAGGCATTGATATTGGCGGCACATTTACCGATGCCGTTCTTTTTGACCGGGAGCAAGGCCGCCGCGTAGCTGCTAAAACTTTGACCACGCCGGGCCATCCCGCCGTGGCTGTGGTGAAAGCCGTAGATCAGATCATGAACCGGGAAAAGGTTTCGGGCCGGGAAATCGATCGGGTGGTTCATGCCACGACACTGTTCACAAACGCCTTGATAGAACGTAAGGGAGCCAAGACCGCCCTGCTGACCACGGAAGGATTTCGCGATAGCTTGGAAATTGGTCGGGAGCGAAAATATGACCTTTACGACCTAGCAGCAAAAAAACCCCGGCAGCTGGTCCCCCGGGACCGACGATTTGAGGTTCCCGAGCGAATTCTCGCCAATGGCGATGTCCATCGCGACTTGGATGAGCAATCCCTCGATAAAATCGTCGAGGCGCTGCGCGATCAAAAGATAGAGTCCATTGGTATCGTTTTTCTCCACAGCTATCGAAATGGGACGCATGAACGAATTGCGGGAGAACGGATTTCAAAATCCCTACCTGAAATTTCAGTCAGCCTCTCCTGCGACGTCGCCCCGGAAATCCGTGAATACGAACGAGCCTCGACAACTGTTGCAAACGCCTACGTAAAGCCTTTGGCACGAGATTATTTGGAGGAATTGAGTGAAAGACTTTACGCCCACGACATAACGTCACCTTTGATGTTGATGTTGTCCAATGGCGGATTAACCCATGTTGGGGAAGTCCGCCGATCTCCAGTACAGATGTTGGAATCAGGGCCAGCCGCCGGAGCCCTGGCAGCTGCCGACATCGGTCGAGCTGAGAATTTGGATCAGGTGTTGGCATTTGATATGGGGGGCACCACTGCCAAGCTTTGCCTTATTGATGGTGAAGAGCCCGAAATTGTCTACCGTTTTGAAGCAGCACGTGAGAAGCGCTTTGCAGAAGGCAGCGGCCTGCCTATCCGCATTTCCGCCGTGGAGTTGATCGAAATCGGAGCTGGCGGCGGCTCCATCGCCCGGTTGGACGAATTGGGCCTTTTAAAGGCCGGTCCTGATAGTGCCGGTGCCGCACCGGGGCCCGTTGCGTACAATCGCGGCGGTGAACAGCCCACGGTGACGGATGCGGATTTCACCCTTGGTTATCTGTCAGCCGACGGATTTGCCGGAGGCGCAATCAATGTGGACCTGTCGGCGGCACGTTCGGCCTTGGCCGCATTGGCAAATAGAGCAGGCCTTTCACCCGACGAGCTGGCCTGGGGCGTCCACGATCTAGTAAATGAAAACATGGCCTCGGCCGCAAGAGTACATATTGCGGAAAAGGGCCGCGATCCCCGCTCCTATACGTTGGTGGCGACAGGCGGCGCTGGTCCAGTCCATGCCTATTACATGGCCCAAAAATTGGGCATCAGGCAAATTGTCTGCCCCAGAAATGCCGGTGTTGCATCGGCCCTCGGACTGTTGCTTGCACCGGCCCGAGTG
>CAXGCE010000018.1:0-12180 GCA_964007795.1 uncultured Alphaproteobacteria bacterium
CTCCGGATCGTCTGGCCATAACTGAACCTACCCCTATTCAAATACCGGTTCAAACGCCACTGTTCTAACAAAAACTACCCCTCAAAGATCATAGAACTATTTCAGGGACGCCTGTAAGTATCCAAATCACGACAGGAATTGGCGCAACAGTATCGGCGTAAATGGGATTGCTCTTGTCACATCGTGTTTAGCACGCCAAATTCATAAGAATTTGCTTGCCATCGTCGAATTGGGAAATTGACGAAAGGGTTACAATGAACGGCAATGGACAAACCCTGCTGATTTGTTGCGGCGCCACTGCGCGGGAGATATTGGCAATCACAGACGCCAATGGCCTGGATTACATGAAAGTGAAGAGCTTGCCCGCCAGTCTGCATAATACACCGCAATTCATCCCCAAACGGGTGCGCGAAAAGATTAAGGCGAACCGAAACGAATTCGACCGCATCCTGGTTTTGTATAGTGACTGCGGCACTGGCGGACAATTGCAGAAGGTGCTGGATGAGGAAGGCGCTCAAGGATTGGGCGGAGCCCATTGTTACGAAATGTATGCCGGCGCAACTGCCTTTGCCGCAATTACTGAGGACGAAGTCTGTTGTTTTTTTCTCACCGATTATCTGACCCAACACTTCGAACGACTGGTCATCCAAGGTCTTGGTCTGGACAGGCGCCCTGAGTTGCGGGACAGTTCCGTCGCCAACTACAAAAAAGTCGTCTATCTCGCGCAGAGGGATGAACTGGCGCTGCGTGATTTTGCCGCATCCGCCGCCGACCGGTTGGGATTAGATTTGGAAATTCGCCAGACCGGTTTCGGCCACTACCGCGACTTCATTTCGCACCATGCCAGAAAATCCTGATTCGGAACAGCCCATTAGCACAACTACGGTGGTCTTCATGCCATCGGGTCTACGCGGGCACTTTTCCAAAGGCACAACCTTGCTGGCAGCTGCGCGATCGCTAGGCGTGGATATAGATTCGGTTTGCGGCGGTCGGGGCATCTGCGGACGCTGTCAGGTGACCGTGGCGGAAGGCGAATTTGCCAAACTGGGCATACAATCGCGGAACGAACATCTGGCTGCCTTAGCGGATAATGAAATTCGCTTTGACGGACGAAAGGGCCTCCTACCTGGCGGCCGGTTAAGTTGTTCGGCAAGACTGACCGGTGACATCGTGATCGATGTACCCGCGGAAAGCCAGATTCACCGGCAAATTGTACGAAAACGCACAAACTCCCGGACCATGCGGATCGACCCCATCATCCGGCCCCTCTATGTGGATTTAAATGAAATTTCGGCGGATGCACCCGTCGCCCGACTGCGCGTCGCCCTGCAAAAACAATGGCAAATCGACGCGACGGTTCAAGAGAGCGTGGCGCTTCAATTGAAGGGTGACGAAGACAATCTGACGGTTGCTCTGCGGGAGGAAAAGCATGTTGTCGCGGCCTGGTCAGGTTTTCGCGAAAACCTGGCGGGCCTGTCGGTGGACATCGGCTCAACTACCGTTGCTGCGCAACTCTCGAACTTGGGAAGCGGCGAGATCATGTCGGAAGCGGGCATCATGAACCCGCAAATACGATACGGCGAGGATGTAATGAGCCGTGTCTCTTACATCATGCTGAACCCCGGCGGACAAGATTTACTTACAAATGCCATTCGCGCCGCAATAGAAGATTTAGCTACTGACTGCACCCAAATCGCCAGGATCACACGCCAGGATATCGTGGAGTTGACCGTAGTGGGCAATCCCATCATGCACCACCTTTTCCTCGGATTGGATGTGGTACCCTTGGGTCAAGCGCCCTTTCCCTTGGCTGAGGACGGCCCGATTACGTGTCCGGCGAGCGCACTTAATCTCGATCTCAATCCGGGTGCACATGTCCACGTCCTACCCTGCATCGCCGGGCACGTAGGTGCCGATACCGCGGCCGTGATCCTGTCCGAGGCGCCCCAGGAGAGCGACGACGTCACCTTACTCGTGGATATAGGAACCAATGCGGAAATTGTCCTAGGTAACCGGATGCGGCTGTTAGCTTGCTCCAGCCCCACGGGTCCGGCATTTGAAGGGGCACAGATTTCATGTGGGCAACGGGCGGCGGCCGGAGCTATCGAACGGGTACGGATCGATCCCGTGACTTTGGAACCCCGTTTCAAGGTCATAGGCTCAGACTTGTGGTCCGACGATCTGGAGTTTCTTTCCTCGGTCGAGGATATAGGCGTGACTGGCATCTGCGGCTCCGGCATTATAGAGGCGCTAGCGGAACTATTCTTATGCTGCGCCGTCACGGCCGATGGCCTATTCGATCCTGACAAGGCCGAATTGAGTTCGCGCCTTGAAAAGGACGGAAAGACCTATCGTTATCTTCTGCATGCGGGCCAACCTGCCATTCACATAACCCAGCTAGATGTCCGCAACATACAATTGGCAAAGGGCGCGGTATATGCCGGCGCCCGGCTGTTGATGGATAAAATGGCCGTGGATCACGTGGATCGGATCGTGCTGGCCGGCGCCTTTGGCAGCTACATTGATCCCAAATACGCCATGGTTCTGGGGCTGATCCCTGATTGTTCACTGTCTGAGGTCTCTGCCGCCGGAAATGCCGCGGGCACAGGCGCCCGCATTGCCCTCTTGGATAAGGAAGCGCGAACGGAAATTGCAAGGGTCGTCCAGGATGTGGAGAAGATAGAGACAGCACTGGACCCCAATTTCCAAGATCAGTTTGTGGGTGCCATGGCGTTCCCTCACAAAATTCACGCCTTTCCCCATTTGTCGAAGGAGGTCACCATACCCCGCCAGGAAGCTGCAGTTTCCTTGAAACGGCAACGACGCGGCCGTCGGAGACAAAGATAAGGCGTGTTAGCCACTTGTCGCTGACACCTGGACCCCACTATCATCGCATCGCATAACTCTCGCCAGCGTGGATGGGATATCTGCTCATGGTCACCTCGGATAAGCCGGTCGCGCCGCGTCATGTTGCCTTCGTGTTGATTCCGGACTATTCCTTGATCGCCTTTGCCTCCGCGATCGAACCGTTGCGACTGGCCAATCAGATAGGGGAACAAGCCGCTTATCACTGGAGCTGCCATACCCTGAATGGTGAGCCAGTAAGAGCTAGCAATGGCCTAACAACTCAACCTGATGGCGACCTGGACGCCATCGGCGGTGCCGATCTCGTGGTGGTCTGCGCCGGCTTAAATGTAGAGCAGCAGCGGCATTCTGCGGCACTTCTCTCGCGCCTACGTTATTTGGCCAGCCACGGCGCCACTATTGGCGCCATTTGTACGGGCACCTACCTTTTGGCCAAGGCAGGCTTGCTGGATAACCACCGCTGTACCATTCACTGGGAAAATCTACGCGGTTTCCAGGAGGAATTTCCTCATATCGAGGCGACGTCGGAGTTATTCGAATTCGACAATCGCCGGGTGACATCCGCCGGCGGTACAGCGTCTTTGGATATGATGCTGCATTTTGTAGCGACGCAATATGGCGCGGATCTTGCCACCAGCATTGCGGATATGATGATGCATCACCATATTCGCCCTGGCGACGACCCCCAGCGTCCGGATCTGCGAGTCCGGCTGGGCGTGTCGCACCCAAAGTTGGTAGCCACTATCGCCTTGATGGAATCTGGCCTCGAGGCGCCGTTAAGCTGCCGCCGTCTAGCGCAAGCGGTCGGCCTCTCATCACGCCAGTTAGAGCGGCTGTTCGCGCAACATTTAGGCACGACGCCTATGCGCTACTATTTGCGCCTTAGATTGTTTCAGGCCCGTCGACTTCTGAAACAGACCTCTATGTCCGTATTACGCATCGGGCTAAGCTGTGGCTTTGTCTCGGCCTCGCATTTTTCAAAATGCTATCGCGAAACTTTCAATAAAACCCCCAGTCAGGAACGGGCGAGGCCATAAGATAAACTCCGCTAGGCTTGGCCGTGTTCAGCCACGCCTACCCCGCCGGCCGCTACGCCGGCGCGGGGCGGCCCCACCACCATCAGCACTATCGCCGCCAGCTGCACGAAATTTTGCGATCCAGTTGGCGCAATTGTCGTCATGCCCCATGACGACGTTGGCCCCCATTACGGCCGACATTTCTTCGTTATGCAGCGGGTTAGCGATAGCCGACGTCAGGCCAGCGCCAATCGCCATGGCAAGAAATGACCAGTTCAAGCCATGCCGGTTCGGCAGGCCAAAGGAGAAGTTGGAAGCACCGCAGGTGGAATTGACCCGCAACTCCTCCCTTAGACGGCGCAAGATGGACAGGACCTGACAACCGGCCTGACCAATTGCACCCACGGGCATAACCAGGGGGTCCACCACCACGTCTTGGCGGGGGATGCCATGATCCTCAGCCCGTTCGACGATCTTTTTGGCGATGGAAAAACGTATGTCCGGATCTTCCGAAATGCCGGTTTCGTCGTTTGAAATGGCCACCACGGCCGCGCCGTGTTTTTTTACCAGTGGTAAAACGGACTCAAGTCGTTCCTCTTCACCGGTCACGGAATTGACCAGGGCCTTGCCTTGATAGACTTCCAATCCGGCCTGCAAAGCGGCAACGATGGAAGAATCGATGGATAGAGGCACGTCAGTCAAATTTTGCACCAGTTGGATCACCTCAGCCAGGATACGTGGTTCATCTGCCAGTGGTATACCCGCATTAACATCCAACATATGCGCCCCGGCGGCGACCTGGGCAATTGCGTCCGAGGCGACCCGGGAATAATCTCCCCCTTTCATCTCGTCCGCGAGCAGCTTGCGACCACTGGGATTTATGCGCTCGCCAATGACCGTGAAGGGATGCTCGATCCCAATCACCACCTCCTTGCTAGCAGAACTGACAACGGTTTCTGTCATAGCCCGGCTATCCGCCGCGCGCGGCGAGAGACCCTTGACGACGGCTCATTTGTTCAACGGCAATTTCCACGGCCGATGCCGCATCCCGGCAATAGGCATCCGCACCGATCGCCTGGGAGAATTCCTCGTTCAATGGTGCGCCGCCGACCAACACGATGTAGTCGCTGCGGAGGCCTTTTTCTGCCAAGGTATCAATTACCACCTTCATGTATGGCATTGTCGTGGTCAAGAGCGCCGACATGCCGAGGATATCCGCCTGATTTTCCTCCAACGCGGTCAGGAAATCTTCCACAGACTGATTAATGCCAAGATCTACCACCTCAAACCCAGCGCCTTCCATCATCATAGCCACTAGGTTCTTACCGATATCATGTATATCACCCTTGACGGTGCCGATGACGACCTTACCCATGCGGGGTGCGTTGGAGGCGATGAGTAAGGGCTGTAATATGGCCATGCCCGCCTTCATGGCGTTGGCGGACATCAATACCTCTGGCACGAACAAAATGCCGTCGCGAAAATCAATGCCAACGATGCGCATGCCTTCGACCAGGGCCTCGTTTAGGGTCCTTTGCGCGTCCCACCCCCGATCCAGCAGGATTGTAGTGCCTTCTGCGATTTCATCCGCCATTCCGTCGTAAAGGTCATCATGCATCTGAGCTACAAGGTCTTCATCGCTCAACGTCGCCAGATCTATGTCGTCTTCGCTTGCAGCTATCTCATCCGCCATATCGCCAACTCCAATTGGTGCCAACAATGACTTAGCGCAGGAAAAATTCCAGCCACGCCCGCCTGTATATTGTAAACTTCGCCATCAGATTCTGTCGCCCAGGAGACTGAAACTATACCATTTACGACATTTTCTGCTGAAGGCCGGACCAGACGCCATGGCGCGGAAATTCACTTTCGACTTAATGTCAAAATTCGGAATTATAGTTAGTTTGATCACTAGTTCGGGTCCACCCCAAGTTCGCTTGGGCACGCCCGTAGTTGATCGCCACCTATTGAAGGTAGGTAGAAGAGTAGTGTCAAGGGTGCCAGAAATAGCTGCGGCCATCCGTCTTGACCGAGTTGTGACATGGGCGATACGTTGGCTAACAATAATAAGCACAATCGTGGAGGAGCGTTATGGTTTCAGCCGCCGTTCACCCTAAGCAGTTTCCCTGGTTCGACTATTCTAGTTACTCTTTTTCTCTCGGCATCGATGCGGGCGAGGGCATCTATCTGTCCGGTCATACGGCGTCGGCGTACGACGAAGAGGCCGGTCGGATCACTATCAAGGGCGGCATGGCTGAACAGGCGCGCACTGCCTATGAAAAAATTGCTGCCATCCTGGAGGGTGCAGGCAAGTCCTTTGGGGATGTTGTGCGAGTGGTCGAGTATGTCAAGCCTGAAGGAATTGAGCGCTATGGCGAGGCTGCGGCTGTACGC
Organism: uncultured Alphaproteobacteria bacterium; assembly: GCA_964007795.1. Lineage (GTDB taxonomy): Bacteria > Pseudomonadota > Alphaproteobacteria. The sequence goes on from CAXGCE010000018.1 coordinate 6,276, forward strand.
GAGGAAGTATTTGGTAGCCACCGCCCCGCTGTTAATACCGTGCCAGTCAAGGCACTGTTACGCCCCACCGCATTTATTGAGATTGAAATCACCGCCGGTCCAGTGGCCGCAGAAACTAGTTTTGGCGCCGGTCTTCCAGTTGCGCGGGAGTCGTCCGGAGTTGTTTTTCTACCAACGGTGCAGTCAGTAAACGAGAGTGGCCAGATTATCGGAGCTGGCGATGTAGTCGCCCAAACCGCAGCGATATTCAAGAAAGCCAAGAAGATGCTGGAGACACTGGGTCTCGGCTTTGATTCCGTAGTAAAGACCCTTGATTACATCACTCCAGAGGCACTGGCCAACTATCGCGGCACAGGAAGGGTGCGTAAGGAATTCCTGGGGCCTGTCTATCCTGGCGCTGCAGGGATCCTAATGCCGCGCCTGCTTCACCCGGAAGCGTTGATCCAGTACGATTTTATCGCCTCCCGCGATAAAACAGTTGCCGTGAACCCCGGCTGGGACCGTTACGAAAAACTGACCTATAGCCCGGGCGTCCGAGCTGGCAAACTGCTGTTTCTTTCCGGTCAGGGTTCTCTCGACCCAAGTACTGAACGGGTCGTACATGACGGCGATGTCGTAGCACAGGCGGAATATACCTACGATAATATCTTCAAGGTCATCGAGGCCGCTGGCGGAACACCAGAAAACTTGGTGAAAACGATCGAATATGTCACACCGGCGGCACTCGCAGACTATCGCCAGGTCGGCGCCCTACGCGCCAAGCAGTTAAGCCAGCCCTACCCCGCGGCTACGGGCTTGATCTGTGAGGCCCTGTTGCGCCCAGAAATGCAGATCGAGGTTGATCCCTTCGCCGTGCTGGATTGAACATGTCCGAGCCTCTCCTCAGCGATGAACTAAGAGCCTGGATCGGTCGGGAAGTGAATTATGAGGCCAAGGAAGAATTGGGCCGAGCCTCGATCCGCTATTTCGCGCTTGCAATCGACGACGATAACCAACTCTATCAGGACGATGCATACGCTCGTCAGGCTGGTTATGACAGCTTGATTGCACCGCCGACATTTGTAGTCGAGACCTGCCAGTATGCCCATCGGCGGCCAGACGAGCACGGTTACATGGGACACACCTGGCATCTGCCGGTACATGGCTGCCGGATGATCCGGGCCGGCAACGACTATGAGTTCGTCCGGCCCGTGCTACCGAACGACAAAGTTTCCGTGACCTGGACCTTGGAAGATATCGTGGAGCGGAAATCCTCCCGTGGCGGCTCCCAGCTCTTCGTCACCTCAGTAGCGCGTTACTACGACATCGCCGATGAGTTGCTTGCGGTAAACCGTGAAACCCTTGTCTATCAGCCGCTGAAGGAAAGAGAATGAGCGACGCTACAGGACAAGCAGCAGAAATCAAGCCCGGGACAACCCTTCCGATGGAAGAGAAATTCTTCACCGCTGCCGACCTGGTGATGTACGGCGCCGCGACCTGGGACTGGCACCGGCTCCACTACGACACGAAATTCACCGAAACAATGAACCTACCTGCCCCCGTAATCGACGGTCAAATCTACGGCGCCCTATTCGCCAAACAAGCGGTCGGCTGGCTCGGTCCTCGCGCGTTCGTGCAACGCATGGGATTTCGCATGCGTTCTATGGCCTTTGCAGACGATACACTGCGTACAGAAGGCGAAGTGTCGGAAGTACGGTCCGAGGAGGACGCCAATGTCATTGTGTTGCAACAGCGCCTAACTAGCGGCGAACGGTTAATCGCAGAGGCCACCACAGAGATCCGGCTATCCCAGTAGGCTTTCCTAGGCTATGGCCTCTATAGTTTTAACGAATAGCTCCGGGCTAACATTATGCGGTGGAAATACCACCAAATGTGAAATGCCAGCCTCTCTCCTGGCCTCAATTGCCGCCAGGCATTCTGCGCGGTTACCGGCCACCACAAGATCATCCAGCACATCGCGCGGAATAACATCTGCGGCCCCGGCCCTATTGCCGTTTCGCCACGCGCTTTGGATACTATCCGCTACATCACCGTAGCCGTAGCCATGCATGAGCTCGTGATAAAATGTGCCCATACCGCCGATATAGTAAGCTAGGTGTTCGCGGCACAGCGCCCGCGCCGTCTCTCCGTCATCACTACAAGCAACCAAAGTTAGGGCTGCCATATCAATCTCCAACGGATCTCGACCTGCCGCGTTGGCGCCCGCGACCAAGGGCGCACGCGAGGCCTCGATGTTCCGGACAGAGACATGTGTTGGTAGCCATCCGTCGGCTATCTCACCTGTCTGTCGCACCGCCCGCGTTTTCAGGGTCGCCAGATAGATCGGTATACGATCCTGAATTGGACGGATCAGCATGCGAAAGCCTTCGAGACGAAAACAGGCTCCCTCATAGTCGACACGCTCTCCGCTCAGCGCTAATTGGATTATTTCTACGGCCTCGCGGGTCCGCGTCATAGGCTTGTCAAAAGCTTGACTGTGCCAGTTCTTCACCACAATGGGACCGCTTGTGCCTAGTCCGATTATAGCCCGGCCGCCTGAAATTTCGTCCAAGGTAGCAAAGCTTTGCGCCAAGAGGGCGGGCGAGCGGGAATAGACATTGACTATACCGGTTGCCAGTTTCATCCGGTTCGTCTTACCCGCCAAAAGACCTAGTAGCGTGAAGGCATCGGAGCCGAACGCCTCCGGCACCCAGACACTATCATATCCAGCCGCCTCAGCCAGTTCAGCGTAATGCACCGCATTGCGGCGATGCACCGAGCGGCTGAACGGCGATACGTACGACAAGCGCATCTACCTCTCTCCCTTCAGCTGAATTCAGTCGAGCGGACGTTCAAGAAGGCCCAGGAGTTTTTCCTTCAACCGCCCACGCTCCACCTTGCCAGTCGAATTCGATGGAATTTCGTCAAGGAAGAAATAGTGCCTCGGCCGTTTGAAATCTGCAAGATCAGGACTTTCCCGGCAGTATTGGTCCAAGGCGTCAGCCGTAAGCTCAGGGTCCTTAGGCGTGATCGCCGCGCAAACCACCTGACCCCATTTACTGCTAGGCAACCCTACCACGGCGGCATCGGCGATCGCGTGATGGTCGAATAGAACATTCTCGACCTCTGATGGATGCACGTTTTCACCGCCGGTCTTAATAGTGTGGTCTAGGCGTCCCATGACAGTGACAAAACCGGCCTCGTCACTGTAGGCGGCATCACCTGAGAAGTACCAACCCTTTCGCAAAGCCGCAGCCGTGCGCTCCGGCTGGCGGAAATACTCCTTCATAATGCTAGGTCCGCGGGCAATCAGTTCGCCGATCTCGCCAGGGGCCACGACGTCGTCAGGTTCGGTGGCGCCAGTACGCACAATCCGCACCTCCATGTTGATAGCCGCCTGTCCGACGCTCCCTAGCTTATCCGGATGCCGGCGATAATCACAGGCATTGACGGTGAGACCCTCTGTGAAACCATAGACGTTGAGGAAGAGATCTGGGAACAGCGTCATGCACTTACGTGTGACGTCATCAGCCAGGGTCTGACCACCATAGAAACCGCAGCGTAAGCTGGAAAGGTCGTATTTTGATAGATCGGCCTGCACCATCATAACCATCTGCGTCGGCACCCCGTGCAGGCACGTCAACCTTTCGCTTTCAACTAGGGAGAGCGTCTCTTCAACATCAAAACCTCGGGTTAAAACGTTGGTGGCCCCCAGATGCACGAACGGCAGGAACTGCAACTGCAGTTGAGCGATATGAAATAGCGGCTTGTTATTGAGGATACTATCATCCTGTCGGAAGCCGCATTCCTGCGCCATGGTCATAGAGCCGAACAATTCAGCCAGATGTGTACGGACCACCCCTTTCGGCAGGCCGGTGGTCCCCGAGGTATACATGATGAAAGCAGCGTCGTTGAAACCCGCGCCGATTGGCGGTTCACGGTCCGAAGCTGGTTCGATGAAATCCTGGAATGGCACCTCATCCTTTTGAGGACTGTCGCCGATATAGATGCAGCGCTCCACGCTCGGCAATTCATCTAGGATAGGCATCACAAGGTCCCGCAGCGCCTCCTCAAATACAAAGAGACGGGCACCACAGTCGTTGACGATAAATTTCACCTCATTAGGCGCCAGTCGGTAGTTAATCGGTACCGGCACACCGCCGATCTTAAGAAGACCATAAAAAGCAGTCACCTGTTCGGGTAGGTTCCAGGTTAAGAATGCAACCCGGTCTCCACGGCCAATTCCATGCCCGGCAAAGGCATTCGCGGCTCGGTTGACCTCACGGTTCCACTCTCTGTACGTCCAGCTACGACCTTCGAATACTAGCGCAGTCTTTTCAGGCCATTTCAACGCCGATTGCGTTAATGTCAGTCCTAAGTTCATCCTCGAAAGCTAAGGCTGCCTCTGACAGGTGTCAAACGCAGTATCTGCTACGCCAGCATGATTGTTCTTTGGAATATGCTGTGCTCTATATTGAAAACTTGATTAAACGGTGGAGGCTGGCGTGGATTTCGATGCTCCCGAAGAACATGCATTTTTGCGAGATAGCATCCGACAATATTTCGCCCGCGAACTTTCTGAAAACAAGATTCGGGAAATGGACCGCGCCCGTCGAATTCCACGTGAAATCTGGAAAACCATTGGTGAGCTTGGCTGGCTTGGTTTGTCGGTGCCAGAGGAATACGGTGGCACCGCCTGTGATGGCCGAAGCGATATCGTCACCGGGGCGGTGGTTTGCGAGGAACTCTCGCGGGAGTTTCCTTCGCTCGCAATGGGCTGGTTACTGCTGTCAATGACCGGTCGGGTTTTTCGTGAATTTGGCTCGCCAGAACAAAAAGCGGAATACCTACCGCGGCTGGCTCGAGGCGAATTTATAATGGCCTTCGGCATGACCGAACCCAGCGGCGGTACCGATATTCTGGGCCTAACCACTCGCGCTTCACTGGACGGCAACGAATGGATGCTGCGGGGACAGAAACTGTATACCACCTTGGCAGACGATGCGGATGCCATCTTAGTTCTTTGCCGAACGGACCCTATTGATCAAGGTAAACGTGCGCATGGCTTGTCGTTGATCTTGACGCCGCGACAACAAGAGGGCGTTGAGGTCAGGCGGCTTGAATTGATGGGCATGCGGGCAGGCTGTACCTGTGAAGTTTTTCTAGATGATGCCCGGGCACCCGCGGACGCCGTGGTTGGCGAACGTGGGCGCGGCTGGTACACGCTGCTATCTTCACTTGACGAAGAAAGAATTCTTGCTGCAGCGATTTATGTCGGCATTACCGCCGCAGCCCTCGAACTAACCGTCCAATACGCCAAGGATCGTGGTGCCTTTGGTCGTCCAATTGGAACCTATCAGGCGATCCAACATCCGTTGGCCGAAGTGGCGACGGAACTTGAGCAAATTCGCCTACTGACGCAAAAGGCAGCCTGGCTGCAATCCAACGGCAGAGAATGTTCGAGCGAGGCGGCGATGGCCAAACTTGCAGCTACCGAGACCGCGGTGCGCGCCACTGACCGTTGCATGCGTGTTCTTGGCGGTTATGGCCTTGTCGAGGAGTCACCTTTAGAACGGCTGTTCCGCGATACCCGCCTCGGTCCATTCAGTCCTATTTCCAACGAAATGGTAAAGAATTTTCTGGGCGAGCGCCTCGGCTTGCCGCGAAGCTATTGAGAGCTGAAGGGATAACTATAATCGCTTTAGACAAATTTAGATGTGAAAAACTGAATATCTGCGCATGTCCTAAAGTTAGTGTAGCGCGTCATAGTCAATGTCATAGCGCATTATGTTCAGCGAGGGTTCTTGCCTTTAGGACCTGCGTTAGCAGCTTGTCGATGACTTGCCAGATTAGCCAGCTGCTAAATGCGTCTATGGTACCGCTGATCTATTAAGCGGGTGTATACGGCAGCCAATTGAAATGAACT